>NZ_BDJK01000049.1 GCF_001950255.1 Carboxydothermus pertinax | reverse complement strand
CTTATGTTGATTATATGGGCATGGTGTAATAGCCTATCCAACACTGCAGTGGCAAGCACCGGGTCTCCCATGAGCTCCCCCCATTCCCCAAAGCTTTTGTTGCTGGTGAGGATGATGCTCCCCTTTTCATACCGGGCACTTATTAGCTGGAAAAAGAGGTTTGAGCCAAGGCCATCTAAAGGGAGATAGCCCACTTCGTCGATAATAAGGAGCTTGGGCCTAAGTTAGATCCT
>NZ_BDJK01000048.1 GCF_001950255.1 Carboxydothermus pertinax | reverse complement strand
AGAGGACGCTTCTCAACTTCCAGGGAAGATAACTTGATCGCCCTCGGCCTGGGATAAAACATGCCCTCGGCTTCTTTTAGACCCTTGTACTGATCTTTGAGAAAAACGGTGCTCCTTGAGCGGTAATGCTTTTCGTGGACAGCTATCACCTTCCCATCATAGAGGATTTCGATTTTACCGTTTTTGTCCCTTACCACCACCTCTTTTCCGCTATACTGCCAGGGAACACCGTATCTTACGCCGTCGAAACTCAAAAAGCCGTCTTTGTGGACTTTCCTTGCTTCTTCCAGGAATTTTTGGTATTTATCAAGGGCAGGCAGGGGTTTGAGGTTTTCCTTCTTCAGGCGGTCAATAGGCCTTTCCCCGGTAGTGCCGTGTATTCTCCTGTTTTTCTTTTCACACCATACTATTGCCTGGCGGTTTAAATCACCGTAGTCTACGAACTTCCTACCCGGCAGGAAGTTGTTTTTGACAAAATCTATGCCGCTTTCCACCTTGCCTTTTGTTTGGGGGCGCCGTGCCCTGCACACTTTAGGAATAAATCCAAGGGTTGCCGCAAGGTCTTCAAAGGTAGGGTTCCATATGGGCTTTTTGTTTTCACCGGTGCCCAGTATTACGGTTTTCATTCTATCGGTAAGAACTATGTCGGTTACTCCGCCAAAGTATTCAAACCCGTGGATCAAGCAGCGGATGAAGGTATGGACGTCGCAGCGGTTTGTGAATTCCACGTATATGGCTCTGGAGTAGCCCAGCACCATGACGAAGACGTAAAGCTTACGTATTTCACCGGTTTCCTCGTCAATGTAGGTGTATTCGCCCCAGTCGACCTGGGCTTGCTGGCCGGGCTTGGTTTCATAGCGGCATACAGCAGGAACCTGCTTTGGAGGTCTAAATTGTCTCACATAGTCCCTTAGAATAGTGCGACCTCCGGTGTAGCCTTCTTCCTTGATTCTTTCGTAAATGACTTCGCAATTGAATATCCCCAGATTCATGAGCTTTTGAATGGTATCTTTGTACGGGTCAAGTTTTGAACCTCTTTCTGGAATAACCTGTTTCTCGTGCGATTGCACGAATACTCTTGCCGCTTCTTTTTAATTCATGTAACTGATAATAGATCCACTCCCGAGCATTTATTTCCCTCCGATCCTTTGCTGTGGTATCAGGAGGGATATTTCGCCAGGGGGTGGGTCATTTCCTTTTCGTTGCTCCTGGGTCAATTATATACCGGCGGTGACATCAATTTAAGCATCCTGTAAAGAAAGGAAAGGTTACGGTGCCTCATCCCAAGAAAAATATACCAATAAAAACAGTAAAAAGCATACTAAAACAAGCAGGTATCGAAATTGAATAGTTCACTAATATCCCCTTTCAAAAATCTTAACGGAGGTTGTTATTTATGTATAAAGACTTATATGTGTTCCCTGCCATTTTTGACTATGCCGAAGATGGTATTTCCGTTGAATTCCCTGACCTTCCCGGATGTTTAACCTGTGGTGATAATACGGAAGAAGCTTTAAAAAATGCTAAAGAAGCTCTTGAACTTCATCTGTATAGTATGGAAAAAGACAATGAGCCAATTCCTGAACCAACACCTATAGACAAAATTAAGATTGAATCCAATCAAGTTCTCGTATTGGTAGAAGCCTGGATGCCATTAGTTCGCAGTTAAATGGATAATAAGGCAGTTAAAAAAACATTAACTATACCAAAGTGGTTAAACGACCTAGCTGAAAAAAAGAAAATTAATTTTTCTCGTGTTCTCCAGCAGGCTTTGAAGGAACAATTAGGTATAAAAGAACGGGAAATATAACTGTAACTTTAATTAATTTAACTATCTCATGCCAGGCAGTTAGGCCTATGCCAAGGAAATTTTCTATAAGATTAGCAAAGGGTAACGGTAGAAAAACTCTGAAGTTTAGCGCAAAAACATTAAAACCCTTGGTTTTTAACGAAAAACCAAGGGTCAGCTTGTAGACAAACACCATTTTTAAACTCCAAAGCTTAAAAGCGTTGTTTTATTATTAGTAAAAATTTTATGAAGTTTAGATGAAAACTTAGAAAAAAAGGGCACTGTAGGTATCAACTTATCTATTACAACAAATATATTTTTTGGCTATATATTCACAAAACTGTTTCCAAGCTACTTTGTCGACAGTCTGACCCTTGGTTTTTAACGAAAAACCAAGGGTTTTTTCTATGAATTCTACTCCATCTTCAGTGATCATATAGAACACCAAATAGTTTTTTCCCGGCACAAAATGAACAATCCTTGATATCTCAACGAAGTTGTTTTGTCCACAAAATTCCTGAAACTGCCTTTCTATCTCTTCCATAAATCCAATACTCAATGCTGCTGGTTTCCCATGGGTAATACTCATTTCTACGCTTTAATTGATCTAAAACAGTATTCCCCAACTTTGCCTTGCTCTTTTCGATAGAAACAAATGCAATAGGGATATCTTTACTCATAGCATAGTCCTTTGCATCATGCCAATTATGCTTATACTTATCCGCACCATTTGTATAATTGAGCATTACTATCAGACCAAAACCAAGCCCATTATAATCTTTTGTATTTTCTATGTAGGCTGCAATTGAATCTATCTTCTCCAAATATTTAGTTACTAATGTTTCAACCTCAACTACTATAAAAGGTTTTTCACCTTTGCATAATAGAATATCTGCATTTTTTTGCCCTTTTCTTCCTTTACCGACTAAGGGAGAAGGGGCTCCATCCAACACGGAATGTTCAGGAGACTTTCTAATCCATTCACTTGACAAAAAACCAATAATGGAGCTATGAGAATTGCCGTACATTTTAGTGATAATTCCCCAATTAAACATTCGGATAAAACTTTCTATAAAAGCCGAAATCATGTTGTCTTCTCCCCTAATCTACAATTTTTCGTCTTGCATAGAAGGAAATTATTGAAAACGGCAGCCAAACTGAAACAGCTTATTGATGACCACTTCTAAATTCTTAACTCCGCCAGTTCCTCAACAAAAGCCGGTCTTCTGCTGTACTTAACCCTTAGACGTTCCATTAAATTCTTAGCCTGTACAGTTCCCCCTATTTGGACTAATTGCCTTAAAAATGACACTATTTCCCTGTATACTTTTCGGTTGCTGGCTTTTGCTGCCGTTTCTATGATATACTGGCTAAAGATTTCATAAACCTCAAACCGGTAATCCGGGATAAGGTGTTTATAATATTGAGTTAAATATTCTGGTGCTTTTTTTAGAAACTCCAAAAGTTTTTTCTTTTCTCCTTCTTCAATTAAGATTTGCGGATAAAGGTTCCAGAGACGTTTTGTTTTCTCAATTTCTTCTAAAATATTAGGATAAATTTCCTTCCATTCGTCCTTGGAATAAGTCTTTTTTAATTCCTTATAATGTTCAAAACTTCCATCATAAATTTTAATTAAAGCAACTTTGCGCAACTTTTCCACTTGTCCGGTCAACTTATATACTTGATACAGATAATCTTGCCATTTTGCCACCAGTTCCGGAAACCTCTGATCTAACTCTTCACCCTCTAAAGCCAACTTCTCAACTTTTTGGTAATCTTCATTCGCCAAAGCATCTTTTATGGCCACATCCCGCAATAAAGGAAAATACCGGTGTTGCTCTAAATAATTGTTTGCTATTTCTTTCCCTCGGGTTTTCTTAATAAAATGGTATTTAATTAACGCTAACCTTTCTTCATCATACCATCCCCGCAAAACATCTGCTTCCTCTGATAAACTATTTAAGATTTTTTCAAACTTTTCCCGAGCTTTTTCACTATCTGCTAAATAGACACAATTTTCCAATAAATCAAGCCGCCAATCGTGCCAATCATCATAAATTTCTTTTAACGATTCGCTAAGAATTCTTTCAAAAAATACCTCTTTTTCGGATTTAGATAACGGGCTTTGAGCAATTTGTCCAAGTAAATCAATCGCTTGATCGATGGCACCACTTAGATAACCATAAGAGTCATCGGCATTGTCTAAAATCGGCATCATCTCTTCTAAGACACAAAAACACAATTCGGCTCCCCGAAGATATTCTTCATTTTCTAAAATATCTGCAGCGCTTTCCAAAATAAGCCAGGCCCCTTCTGCTGCAAATTTTGCCTTTCCATATTCAATAAAGCCATCCCGATCTTTGCTTTGTTTAAGGTAACTTTTTATATGCTGCTTGGCTTTTTTGCGCTCTTCTTCTAAATCTTGAACTTCAAGAACTAATTCCAACCTTTGCCGGAGCTCAGGGTATTCATCAGCAATTTTTATTATAAGCTGGATCAATTTTTCTTTGTCATAGGCCTTAAGAGTTTCCAAAAGAGGATCATTATTTTCAAAGTCTTCAAAACTACTTACCAAGTATTCCCCTGGTTCTTTCTTTTTCTTTTGGAGATCATCCTGTAACATTTCTTTTAACTCGTAAAAAACTGCTACCATATGTTTACAAACGGGTCCCCAATCATAAGGGCAATCGCATTCAGCATCAATTATTTCCCCATCTTCCCTTAATTTTACTTTAACAACGTAATCTTCAGAACCTTCCACGTCCGCCGTAAAGGTATTGGGACTTGTTTCCTCCACAGACCTAACCTGACCACTCTGGTAGTAAGAAAATCCTCGATTGAGAATCACGCTATCAATATAATCTTCAAAATCAAAAAGATTCATTTAAAAACCTCCACATGCTAGCCATCTTCAGTGACCACATAGAACACAAATAGTTTTTTACCGGGAATACTCTATATTCAGCTTCAAGTGATTTAATCGGCCGATATACCAGTATCTACTTTATCAGCAAGCCTGACCTTAAATCCGAAAACATTTTATCATGAGAAAACCGCTTATTAGTTGTCTTTGCTTCCAACTCTGTCTTCAGGCGTTCGAGCAACAAATAGTAAACCTCCCGTGGTGCAAAAACCCTGGACAGCAACAACCTTTATTTTGTTTAGTGCTTATTTGTGTATAAAATTATGCCAATGGCCAGGCAATAGAAAAACTCCCTGGCCAAAGAAAGTGAGTCAAAATTTGCGTTCACTTAATTTAAGTTAAATGAGGTCAATTAACGTGAGCGGTAACACTTTTTAATTTTATTTTTGAATTTTCATTAAAACAAAGTGTTTTATTCTTTCGGCACTCTCAATAGCTTTTTCAACATCAAATTCCTCTATTTCCAAATAAAAAGGATAGCGAGCCTGTACTCCATTAATCTATTAATTCGATACAATCATCTTCTATCTTATAAAATTCAGGGTCATAGGATTTACATACATTATTTAAAATAATTAAAATCATGGGTTTTCAAAATCTGTCCCCCGTTTAAAGCAATAAATCCTTTTAAATATTTTTCTGCACTCTGCTGGCAATGATAACAAATAATATTACTTGGTTTAGGGATCATATTCATTAAGTATTTTGCCACACTCAAATCGCTTTCTGCAAAATTAAACTATTCAAAGGCAATATCCCAATTACCCATAAATTTTAATACCTTCCCGGGCAATTTTGTACTCTAAGGTTGACTTAATTTGCGAACGCTTGAAAAATTCATCATTACTATAAATTAAAAGATCAACCGGAACTTTAACTGTTGGAGCCATTAATTTTCTAACTTTTTTTAAAAAATCCCTTTTATTATTAATCGAATCCTTAGTAATGATACAAAGATCAACGTCACTTTCCGAATTAGGTGTACCATAGGCATGTGACCCAAAGATATAAACCCTTTCTACATCAGCAACTGACTTTGCAACTTCAATAATTTTTTTAATTTCACCACTTATTTCTATAACCATTTATTATCACCACTTCATTATCTTTCTTTAATATTATTATATCTTTAGTGTAAATTTTTTACAATATATTATCTCATGTTTTCCATAAGCTCATTCCAGGCAGTTAGGCCGAGGCCAAGGAAATTTTCTATAAGATTAGCAAAGGGTAACGGTAGAAAAACTCGGAAGTTAAGCGCAAAAAACATAAAACCCCTAGTCTTCAAGGTAGACCAAGGGGTTTTTTATACGGATACCATTGCAAATCCAGGATATTGACTCCATATTTTCCCGTCCAACAACCTGCCATTTTTACTCTTGTATTTTCCGCCCCATTGTTTAAAAAAGAAGGGTACGTTTTGTTTTTGACATTGTCTCAAAATATCTCTAACCCAGTCAGCTTCAATTGGTCTGGCCCCGGGTCCTGATTCTCCTCCCACAATTACCCAATGAATCCCGGATAAATTTAATTCATATAAGGGTTCAAGTAATGGTTCACAGGACAAAAATCGTATCTTTGCAGGAATTTCTTGTAATATTTTTATTCGGTCTTTGGCTTGAAAATTTTCCACCGTTACCCCAAACCAAATATTTTCCGTCCATTTAAGCCTACCTGCAATTTTTAAAGCTCTTTCCGGCCTCTTCGTTAAAACTTGAAATGTATGATGAGTTGCAAGATTCATCACGTTAAACACTCGGATGATAAATTCTTCAGGCACTTCTTCGTGAAACAAATCCGACATTGAATTTACAAAAATCATCCGCGGTTTTTTCCATTTAAAGGGATAATCTAAAACATCTTCATGCACCGTAACTTTAAACCCATTTCTATATCTTGGAATCCCTATAATTTTGAGCCTATTAGCTAATCGCTCGGCATAACAGTTTTGGCAACCCGCCGAGATTTTAGTGCAACCAGTTACAGGATTCCATGATGCTTCCGTCCATTCAATCGAACTATTTAATGCCATCTTCTCACGACCTTTTTATTTTATCTTACTTCATTTATTTATTTAAAACAAGTGTTCGCTCTTTCATTTTTCGCTACTATTTAATATATATTCAGCAATCTTTAATGCTAATTTCTTTCCCTTTGGATTACCAACAGCAAAGCAAAACAAAAATATCGGAACATTTTTCGAGTTTTTAAGTTCAAGGGGATTTTCTGCGACACCTGCAAATATCCCTTTTAATCTTTTTATTAGAAATTTTTTTATAGCAGTAAAATCAGTATTTTTTTGCATACTTTCAATATTCCCAAATAAAGTATAGGAATCTACCGGTGAATAGAATTCCTTGAACCATTCATCAGTACCAAAAACATCATTTAGCCTATTTTTCAAAGAATCACTGATTTGTCCATCACGTCTTAAAAGACGATTTAAAGCACTTGCTAAAGGAAATAAATACCATAAATCTATTCCCCGTGTTCTGGCTATCATCTCAATAGTCTTCCATCTCACTTGTAACCCGTAAGGATCAAGAAAAAGGACAGCCCTACCTTTTCTCCAGTCAATAGTTTTTAGCAATTTTAAAAGTGTCTCATTTGCTTCTCCTTGAATAACCTCAATTTTATCCGCTTTTTCCGGAAATTCATTTTTTAATTTCAATAAATCTTCATAATGATCTTGGTTTTTTTCAATAAATATATATTTATGAAAGGAAGGTTCAAGCTGTAATGCAATTCGAGCTGAACCTTCAAAAAATTTCTTTTCAATTTCCGAAAACTCCGGGAATAACATTAATTGCTCGGATTCATTTTCACTTTCATCAACACTCATACGATACCGCGTTCCTGCAAATGCATCTATATAATAAAGCTGAAAACCTGTATTTTTTAAAGCTTTCGTATAAGCCCCTAAATATTTTTTTAAAACTGTTAATTTCTTTTCTGTCCAATCTCCTCCAAAAGAGTGGTGAATTTCATTCATAATATATTACCTCTTTCTCTTTTATCATGGTGTTTAAGCGCCATTAAACTTTATAATATTGGGCATTATCCAATTGTCGAAAAAGAAATGATATAAAACTAAGTATGTCTAAACAATCTTGTTTGCTTATTGGCCATGTTATAGCAGGCTCATGTGCAGTTGGATTCCTAATTGCTTGCATTAAGCCTGCAGATAAAAATTTGATACCGTCTTGCACATTTATGTCAGTTTCGGTGATGCATTTTGTTATTTTCAGTACACCATTTTTACTATTAAATACATCCATCATTAGTCCAACTCCATCTTTATCACTTTGTGATTTTTCTTTTACGGCTTGATTATAAGCTTTGGCCGCTTCAAAAACAGCGTGAAAATAGTTGCCTTGTAGAAATAAATTCCTTGCATGTTTATGAATTTCTTCGTGATAATTTCTACTAAAAAATAAATTTAAATCATCCTTATAAATAAGATTGTACTTAACACCATTCTCTTCTAGTATTCTTATGACTTTATCCTTATTTCTGTCTCCTGTTATTTCTATGCAAAATTTTACTAATAGCTTATTCCTTTCATCATTATTCATTTTTTGTGTTGCCAAGGTCATTATCCAATCATAAATTAGTTGTGCTCGTTGAGAAGTAATTGAAGAAACAGGAAAATGTGATACTTTAAAATTAAAAATTGCTTGTGCTACCCTGTTAATTTCATTAACGGTAATATCCCATTTCAGTAAATCTCCGAGTTGAATAGCAATTAGTTTATAACTCATAATCAACGCCTCAGACACTTGAGATCCCTCCCCTCATTTTCTACAGATTAAGCCCTTTTTTCTATTGTCACCTTAATTTTTATAATTTTTTTACAATTTATTCTACAAAATTTTTCCGATTCCTTGTTTTGCTTTGCCAAATTTTGTCGTCAAAATTTTATATAATTCGACTTTTTTATCTAAAAATGGACTATTTTTTAAAAACTTGAGCTGGTATTACTATTAAAAAATAAACTTTCTTAATTTAAGCCGCAAGATTTATTTTATCTTCGTTAACCGCATAGATTTAAACAAAATTAAACCCATAATTACTGATCCGACAATGTCTTGACACGTGTACATATACGTAATTATAGTTTACTCAGGATCAACTTATTAGAAAACAGAGGTTGTTATTTATGTATAAAGACTTATATGTGTTCCCTGCCATCTTTGACTATGCCGAAGATGGTATTTCCGTTGATTCCCTGACCTTCCCGGATGTTTAACCTGTGGTGATAATACGGAAGAAGATTTAAAAAATACTAAAAAAGCTCTTGAACTTCATCTGTATGGTATGGAAAAAGACAATGAGCCAATTCCGGAATCAACACCTATAGACAAAATTAAGATTGAACCCAATCAAGTTCTCGTATTGGTAGAAGCCTGAATGCCATTAGTTCGCTGTAAAATGGATAATAAAGCAGTTAAAAAAACATTAACTCTACCAAAGTGGTTAAACGACCTAGCTGAAAAAAAGAAAATTAATTTTTCTCGGGTTCTCCAGCAGGCTTTGAAGGAACAATTAGGTATAAAAGAACGGGAAATATAACTTTAATTTTAATTTAACTATCTCATGCCAGGCAGTTAGGCCAATACCAAGAATATTTTCCATAAATTTAGCAAAGGATACCGGCAAAAAATTCGAGAGTTTAGCGCAAATGACATTAAACCCCTTGGTTTTTAATGAAAAACCAAGGGGTTTTTATACAGATACCGTTGATAGCTCAGGGTATTGACTCCATATTTTCACATCCAACAACCTGCCATTTTTTCTCTTTTGCGTTTCGTATAAAATTATGCCAATGGCCATTTTCATTTTATTTTTGAATTTTCATTAAAACAAAGTGTTTTATTCTTTCGGCACTTTTAATAGCATTTTCAGCACCAAATTCCTCAATTTCCAAATAAAAAGGATAGCGAGCTTGCACTCCGTAATCTATTAATTCGATACAATCATCTTCTATCTTATAAAATTCAGGGTCATAGGATTTACATATAAAATAAACTTCCCAATTATTCATAAATTTTAATACCTTCCCGGGCAATTTTATACTCTAAGGTTGATTTATGTTGCGAAGGCTTTAAAAATTCCTCGTTACTGTAAATTAAAAGGTCAGCCGGAACTTTAACTGTTGGGCGCATCCACTTAATACGCAAACACAAGTTTTAAATCAACGATAAGATCGTCAAAAATGGATACTTTGATTACATCATCATCAGTATATATCTCTGGTCTGCCATACCTTTTGTTGGCTTGCAAAGTAAATACACTTACAATCTTGCTGTCAGGCTCTACTATCCAATATTCTTTTACACCGAATTTTTCATATAAATTAAATTTTTCTACTTTATCTTTTCTTGCGGTAGATGGAGATACAATCTCTACAATTAAATCAGGAGTTCCTCTGCATCCCTCAGCATCAAGTTTTGCTTCATCACATACCACCACTATATCAGGCTCAACAACAGTTTTTATATCCTCATCGTTTTTTTCATCACTTGAAGGAAGCCTAACACCAAAAGGTGCATGATAGACCTTGCATGGCTTATCTTTAAGATAATTGTAAAACTGATTAAAGATCGCTCCCGAAATTTCCTGGTGAATTCTTGACGGCGGTGCCAGCAAATAGACCCGTCCATCAATTAATTCGATTCTTTCCTCTTCCGGCCAGGTCAAATAATCAACATACGTATATATTTTATCTTTTTTGGGTAATGGCATATTGCCGCCTCCTGTTCCAAGCTTTTACCCCACCAGCATCAGTTTATCCTGTGATACTATTATATAGTTAATGTTAATTTTTTACAATATATGCATTTTGCTTTGCTACAGTCGCTCAAAAAAACCCCAGCTTTGCAGCCGGGGCGCTTCCTATCCCTTAATTTTGCGGCCAGTTTTCACTAAAATCATTAAAACTGCTTCTGGCTCCTTAAAAATACCAGTCAACGGTGTAGTTGATATTACCTGAGCCAAACATCAAAAAAGTGTCCGCAACTATTACCCGGGTTAACCAGAGTCGTGACTTGTTACCCACTTTGACCTCCTCTTATAGCATTCTTCTATGCTAATTTATTTTAAAATATTGGCGCCAAAATAATTTGCAAGTTCACACTATGCAGCAATTCACGAAATGTTAAGCACTCTCACTATTACTTGAATTACTTGATGTATTCCTAATTAGCGGCTGAAACATTAAATTAACGCTGGCACTCAAGCTTAATAAACTTCTTTTCTATTAAGTCATTTAATGCTTTTTCAATCTCCTCATAGGTAAAATATGGTTTTAGCACTTTAAACTTTTTAATGATACCATCTTTACTTAAATTACTTTCATTGACAGCTATATAAATCAATGTTGAACGTAATTCCAATTCTCTGGCAGTTAAACTTCCAAATGCCTCAACTGCTTGTTTTATATTACTCATATAATCTTTTATAAAACTTTCAGCTTCTTTAATTATTTCCCTGCTTCTGCTCCCAACTTTTATTTCATATCCAAATTTCTTAGATGATTTTACTTTAATCCCATCCAACGCGGCAACAAAACTAATATCTTCTGCAAGCTCACTGCTATAAGGTCCATAAGTATACAATGAAAATTCATAGCCTGTGGGAACATTAAATAATTCCGTTAAAATATATACCATTTTCTGAATAACCGTTTTACCAATTTGTGGCGATACCTTTTGTAACTCTTTAACTAAATATATTATTAAACCATATTTATTCCAAGTAAGTTCATTCATCCTACTTTTTCCCCCTTCTAATTACTGTTCTAATTATCTCCTTAGCATTTTGCACTTCATTTAATGGAACAAAAATTCTTTGTTGCATGATTGGCTTCAAATTCTTAATAACATTTGAAATACTTGACAAAGGAACAGTTTTCTTACTTTCCGTATCTATACATATTGCAATATCCATTTCACCTAACTTATACCATAATTGCTGAGCACTATCAACAAAATAACAAATATTTTTCTCCTTTAATTTTTGTTCTATTTTCTTTATTGCAGTTAATTCCTTTTTCGTTGGAATTTCCAGCGTACCATAAACATTCCTAAAATGAGTTCTATTTAAAAAAACCTCTCCCTCTTCCTTGGCTATCCTTTGTGATATAATTCCAAGTACCTTCCAATCATCCCATTCCAAATACTTTTGCAAATTTTCTTTCGTATCTGGAGGCGGAAATTTATCTTTTTCACCAATATTTAGATTTTTTTCTTGTTCCATTTTAAGTAAGGTTTTCATTAAGCTTATTATATGATAATCATAAGCCCTACGTGTGTGATGAAAATACACTTGCGTAAACATTTGATAACGCGCTAAAATTAAGGCTTCAGCAACATGCACCCCTCCTTCTTCAACAGCAAGAAGAGGAGCATCAGATTCTTCATTTATACCAATTGTCATCGAAATAATTAAGCGCTCCAAATCATACTTTCCATAGGCAACTCCGCAATGGTACGAATCTCTTAATAAATAATCTGCTCTGTCCGCATCTAACTGGCTTGAAAGTAAGTCCCTCCAGATAAGTGCTCCATCTTTTGGTAAACTTCCTTCAATAAATCGGGCAACTTGTTCGGCAGTAATTTGATAATTTTTTTAGTTTATTGGATGTTGTTCAATAACCTCTTTAAAAAAGTGTCTAATTATTGCTGCAGAATAATGCTCATGTTTATATGCTTTATTTGTTTTTGGATTGGTTGGCATTAAATCTTCACCAGCATGGGAAAAAGGTGGGTGGCCAACATCATGAAGCAAACACGCAATCCTCAATACAGCTAAATCCCTTTCAATACCAGCATTATTGTATTTTAATTCATTTTTTAGAAATAATGAATCTTTTTCAACAATAGACTTAAACATTTTTGTTGCTGTATGCATTACTCCTAAAGAATGTTCAAAGCGAGTATGCATTGCCCCAGGATAAACCATATCTGTCCATGCCAATTGTTTAATCCTGCGAAGTCTTTGAAAAATCGGATGATTTATAATCTCCCTCTCCCATTCATCAATCTTTATAAAACCATGAATCGGATCTCTAATTTCATAATTTTTCACAATATAACACCACCAAAAGTTAGAGGATTAATTTGTTAATTAACTTATTTAATTACTTTTTCTATCTATTTTTTACTTTTCCTTCTAAGTTTTAAAATATTTTCTCCACCAAATTTAAATGCCGAATTCTTAAAGATAACCCGGGGATTTTTTTGAGACCCCTGAAAAAAGTATTATAAAAAATAGAAAATGTAGAATAAAATAACAATAGCCCCTAAATTTATGATATAATTTATGTATAATA
>NZ_BDJK01000047.1 GCF_001950255.1 Carboxydothermus pertinax | reverse complement strand
TTATACATAAATTATATCATAAATTTAGGGGCTATTGTTATTTTATTCTACATTTTCTATTTTTTATAATACTTTTTTCAGGGGTCTCGGAGTTCCCCGGATAAAATCCACATAAACCCGGGCTATAAATTTTAAAAGGGGGTTACGCGCAATGCGCATAAGCCCCATAAATAAACCAATTAAAGTTCCTAACGATACGGCAATAACTGTAATTTTTAAAGTAACGACAGCCCCCTGTGCTAAAACCGGCAGTGAATCAATTACTACTGACCATTTTAGTTCCACTTACTCCACCTCAATTAGTTCTGCGGTTTTTCTCCAAACCACTTTTCATAGATTTCCGCATATTTACCCGATTCTTTTACTTTCTTCAAGCCTTCGTTAATTTTTTCTAAAACGTCTGGCTTTGATTTAGGAACAGCAATCCCATACGATTCCCCGGTTAATTTATCCCCTACCATTTTTAAATCGGAAAAGCTTTGTTTAATATAGTAAGCATTGACCGGCCAGTCGTTTATAACCGCATCAACGCCGTTATTTCGTAATTCCATCAGGGCATCGGGAAGGGTATTAAAAGTCTTTACCTCTTTTACGATCCCCTTGGCCTTTAAATCATTGGCATAGTCCGCACCGGTAGTTGCAATTTGCACCGCTACCTTTTTCCCTTTTAAATCGTCAATGGTTTTAATAGTATTGTTATCACCTTTTACTACAATAGCCAATCCCGAATTATAGTAAGGGTCGCTAAAATTCATAACTTCTTTCCGCTTATCGGTAATAGAAATAGCTGAAATAGCCGCATCAACGGTGCCACTTTGTACTGAAGTCAACACTCCATCAAAATTCATACTCTTAATTTCGACCGCTAGTCCTTCCGCTTCCCCAATTGCTTGAATTAAATCCATATCAAAGCCAATGTACTTTCCCGAAGAAGGATCCTGAAACTCAAAGGGTGCATAGGAAGTATCGGAAGCTACCACAATTTTTTGCTTTTGCCCTTGGCTTTGCTCCTGTTTTTGTTCCCCGCTATTTTGCTCTGCCTGTTTATTACCACAGGCGGTAAGGGTAAACCCCAAGGTAAGGATCAGGGCTAAAAATAACACCCCAAATTTTTTCATTTAATAACTCCTCCTTCATTACTCTTTAGTGTATTAAAGCACTAACCTTTGAATAATTATAAATTGTTTAGTACAATTAGTCAATGTTAAAATGTTCTGAATTTTATCCCAAAATTTAAATTATTTTTATCCTTCTCTAAACAATTAATTGTTTTGTATAATATAAAAGTACTTTAAAAAAAGGGGGGGTAAAGCAATGGATCATAAAACCAAACAACTTTGGGCCGACATCAGTTTAATTGTCGTTACAGCGTTCTGGGGAACAACTTTCGTAATCATTAAAAATATCCTAGCTAATATAGAACCTTTCTCATTTTTAGCTTTTCGCTTTCTACTTAGCGCTTTCTTCCTTTTACCTTTTCTTTTACAAAAAGAAGGGTTCTCCCTTAGAGGAATTGTTTTTGGCAGTATAGCCGGATTCTTTCTCTGGCTTGGCTATATCTTGCAAACAATTGGTTTAATGTATACCTCCGCCGCCAATAGCGGCTTTATAACTGGACTTGCGGTAGTAATGGTCCCGGTTTTAAGCAGTATCTTAAACAAACGTCTTATTACCCGGGGAGTCGTTACCGGAACCCTTTTATCCTTTCTGGGATTATTTATCATGTCCTTTGACCTTAAAGCTGGCTTTAATTTTGGCGACGTTTTAACTTTAGCGGGGGCGTTATTTTTTAGTATGCAAATAGTTTCCGTAGAACGCTTTTCTCCGGATTTTCCGGCTACCTCATTAACTCTCGGGCAAATTGCCACGGTAGGCATTTTAAGTTTGCCCGCTGCTTTTTGGCTGGAAACCCCAATAAAGCCTTATCCCGTAGGGGTATATTACGCTGTTATCTTTACTGCCATTTTTGCTACTGTCCTTGCTTTTTTAGTTCAGTCTAAAGCCCAGCAGTTTACCTCTGCTTCCCATGTAGCGTTAATTTTTACGTTAGAACCGGTTTTTGCCTTACTTTTCGCCGTCCTCTTTGGTGGCGAAAGCTTAGAGGTAAAACAAGGAATTGGTGCTTTTTTTATTTTAGCAGGAATGCTAGCTGCTGAATTTTTAGACCAGTATTTTCAAAAATCAGGGGAAATACAAAAAAAATAAAAAAGCTTCCCCGTTACAGGTCAGCTTTTTTTTCCGGGCAATAAGGGCAGTCCTCGCACTCTCTTTTGTCTTTTTGACAGGGCTCAGCATGAATTAAGACATGAGAATTGGGAAGTTTCCCCTCAATATCTCGCTCAATTTTATTGCAAAGGTCATGAACTTCTTTTACCGAAAGCTTCTCCGGGACCACTAAGTGCAGATCAATAAACCGCTCCGAACCGCTTTTCCGCGCCCTTAATTTGTGAAATTCTATAAATTTTTCTCCATACTGGGAAATAGAATCTTTGATTAAAGAAATCTCCCCTTCCGGTAAAGCCGTATCCACCATATTGGCAAAACCTTCAAAAGTAATTTCATAAGCTGCTTTTAAAATCATCCCCGCTACAATTAAAGCTAAAATCGGATCAAAGTAAGATATCCCGGTAAGCTTTATTAACATAAGACCTAAGAGTACACCCACCGAAGTATAAACATCGGTTTTTAAGTGCCAGCCATCGGCTTCTAAGGCAGGAGAATCGGTTTCCTTGGCAATTTTTAGTAAGGTTTGGGAAATAAAAAAGTTAATAACTGCCGATACCGCCATTACCCCTATACCCCAGCCAAGGCTTTCAGGGATTTCCGGATGCCAAAATTTTGGTACCGCTTCTTTAATAATTAAAACCGCCCCCAGAAAGATTAAAAGCCCTTCAATAGTACCCGCTATATTTTCCACCTTGCCATGACCATAGGGATGGCGTAAATCCGCCGGGCGGCTTGCAACTTTTACCGAAAAGAAGGTAATCACCGAGGCTAATAAATCCACTCCCGAATGCAAACCCTCGGCAATAATACTAACCGAACCGGTAAAGATACCTACCATAACCTTAAAAAGCACCAAAAGGCTGTTAGAAATAATGGAAAGCCTTGCCCAGGAGACTTTCTTATCATTCAAAATAAACACTCCCGCAAGTTTTTATTTTTTAATTAATTATATTATATTTTGCAGGAAATGGTGACTTTTAACAAGGATAAATTAGCTATTTTAACGTAATTTTAATTTTTGCTCATATTTAGCTAATTTAGATTAAAAATCATTTTCAATGCCCAAAAATTCTAAAAAGATTTCTGCCATTAGCCGGTAGCCTTCCTTTGATGGATGAATACCATCAATTAAAAGTCCGGGATTTTCTTCTAATTCTTTATTAAACGGTTCATAAAAATTCAAGTAGTTTATTTGAAGCTTTTTGGCTAATTCTGCATACTTTCTGCCTAAAATATAAAGCCTCCTTACTGCCCATTGTTCCTCTAATACCGGTAAGGGATTTCCAAGAATAATTTTTTGAACTCCCCTTTCTTTAGCCCAGGTTATTATTTCCTCAACATCTTGAAGGATTTCCTGCAAAGAACGATTGGCATAAACATCATTGGTACCACCTAAAAGCACCAAAGTCTTACAAAGCTCTTTTTCTCTTTTAAACCTAATTTTCATGTCCAATACGGTATCCCCACATACTCCCAGGTTTTTAAAACTAACTCCTAATTTTTCTGCGGCTAAATTAGCCCAGGAATCCCTGGGCTCATAAGGAAAACCATAAGTTAATGAGTCCCCGAGAAAAACAAACTCCACCACTTACCGCTCCTCCCCGTCAAATTTCCGGCTTTTAGGTTTAATATCTAAAACTGGTGTTTGGTTTAAGCAGTCAATCCCTTTTACAGTTAAGACATTTCCTTCCCTTTTTAAAAGCTTTCCGGTAGCAATCCCTAAATGGTTAGGTCTATTGGGACTTCTCGAGGCAAAAACACCGGTTTCCTTGCCGTCCCGTCTCACCGTTACTAATTTTTCTTCGTTACTTAAATGAAAATAAAAAATAATGGTTATTTCCTCTTCTTCCTCAATTTTGTAAAGTCCGGGAACAAACTCGTCATATATGACAATTTCCGAGATATCTTCGTCATAATCCATTTTTTCTTTGGAATTAAAGCTGTTACGCACGTAACCAATCGGCCGCAGCACTATCTCCACTTTGTTACACCCCCTACCCCTAAAATACACCATTCCCGCAAAAAGATAAAGGGAGGGTTTTACTCCCATCCCTCCCTTAAATTTATTAAACCGGCTTTAAAGCTGGCGTAAGAAAGCCACCAGCGCTTCTTTTTCTTCCCGGGTAAGTTTTAACTCTAATACCAGATTGAAAAATTCTACCGTATCTTCAATGGTTAAAAGTCGACCATCGTGAAAATAAGGTGGTGAATCCTTTAACCCTCGTAAAGTAAAGGTTTTAATTGGCCCCTCCGGCCGGCCTTGATAAAATCTTTCCACTTTTAAATCGTGCATTAACTGGTCGGTGTAATACGGTGCCGGATGGCAGTAGCCGCATCTACCTTTGCCAAAAAAGATTTTTTCCCCTAAAAGTTCCTTTTCGGTAGCTTTAGCCGGGTCAAGCCTGCCATAACGGTTTAATTTAGGTGCTGGTGGAAAATCAATGATATTGATAAACTGGGCCATATGCATTACCTGCTCCCGGGATAGCTGGTTTATCCCTTTTTTGGCTGCTAAAGTGTGATCACCGTCAAAATAAGCTGACCGCTGTTCAAATTCTGTAAAGTCCTCTACTGAACGAAGGGACCTTTTTGAACCAAAAAGCTGCTGGACATGGGTACCTCTAAGGCTTACCGTATCAATGCGAAACCGCGTTTCCTGGGGCCGGTTATCGGGATTTAAGTGAAACTGGCCGGTGGTATGGCCATTGACGTGACAGTCAAAGCACGACACCCCAAGGCTTGGTTTTTCACTTTTCCGGTCGTCGGTTGAGTTAAACTGCTGCTGGGGAAACTTGGTTAGAAGAAGCCGCAGTCCTTCCAATTGCACTGGCGTTAAAATATCTTTAAAAAGTTCGTAATAGTTATCCAAGGTGATTTCTTTTCCTTTGGACACATCCCCTAATTCCGGGTGGGTTGTAAGATATAAAGGCGGCGGAAATTCCGGTAAAAAAGCATCAGGCAAATCAAAATCCACATCAAAACGCACTAACTCCGGGTGAATCCTGGTCTGCACCGGTGGAAAAACCATCCCTCCGTTTTGAGGATGGGGATGAGGAAGAGGTAAGTAGGGAAAAACTCCTTTTTCTTTTATTTCTTCGGGAGTCATATTGGCCAAATCTTCAAAGGTAAGTCCATCTTTTAATTTTGCTGTTGGTCCTACGGGAATTGGTTTTCCCCCGCTCATGGTTACTTCGGTAGTTGTTTTTGGGGTAAGATTATACCTTTCTTTTAAAAGTTTCCTCTGTTTGGCCATTATTTTGGGTTTATTGGCTTTTTCCTCTTTCATAATTTCGGTAAAACTTTTGTCTCGCAAAATCTTATCTACCTTAACATATCCCCAGGAAAAAGCTAAAAATAATAAATAAATGCCACCAACTAAAAGAAAAATCTTTACCACTATACCCCAGTTTTTGTTCGATCTTAAAGGCACGTAGCGAACTTTCAAACTATCACCTCCTAAAAAATCCTGTAAAAATTTATGCCTAAATTGTTAAATATATCACTGTTAAGTAGAAAAATCTGGGATAAACTAAAGATAAAATTAAAAAAGGAGGGTTTTTATGAGTGAACTTATTAACAACCGGGAGTTTAGGAAAAAAGCCATTAAGGAAATTATTTTAGATTTACACCGGGGCAAAACAGTAGAAGAAGTAAAAGAGCGTTTTGATGAGATTATAAAAGATGTTGCTCCTACTGAAATTACCTTAATTGAACAAATGCTGATACAGGAAGGCTTGCCTGTGGAAGAAGTTCAAAGGCTCTGTGATGTTCACGCGGCAGTTTTTAAAGAGTCTTTAGAAGAACAAACTTTCCCAGAAACTCAGCCCGGTCACCCAATCTATACTTTTAAAGCAGAAAACCGAGCAGTAGAAAAACTGGTAGAGGAAATAAGAAGTACTTTAGCCAAGCTTAAAACAGCTTCCAGCGCCCAAGAAAAAGCTATCTCTTTAGAACTTACCGCAAAATTGAACCTGCTTTTAGATTTAGATAAACATTATAGCCGTAAAGAAAATCTTCTCTTTCCTTTCTTAGAAAAGCACAACATCATGGGGCCACCCAAGGTAATGTGGGGAGTAGATGATGAAATTCGCACAGCAATTAAAGAGGTCCGCTCCCTTGCTTTAAACTTTACCCCTGAAAAGAAGGATGAACTTTTACAAAAAGTTGAAGTAGCACTGGAAAAAGTTCTGGAAATGATTTTTAAGGAAGAAAAAATCTTATTCCCCATGTGCCTTGAAACCTTAACTGAAGATGAGTGGTGGGTAATTTACGAACAAAGCGATGAAATAGGCTATTGTTTAATCGAACCCAAAACCGGCTGGAAACCAAAGCGGGAAACTTCAGTAAAGGACCAGGAAATGGCAAAGGAAGGTTATATAAAGTTTAATACCGGTCTTTTAACCCAAAAAGAAATAAGTTCGATTCTAAACCACTTGCCTGTAGACATTACTTTTGTGGATAAAGATGGAGTTGTTAAATATTTCTCCGAAAGTAAGGAGAGGATTTTCGTCCGACCCAAAACCATTATTGGTCGAAAGGTAGAAAACTGCCATCCCCCTGCCAGTGTTCATGTGGTAGAAAAATTAGTGGAAGATTTAAAATCCGGTCAAAAAGACCATGAAGACTTCTGGATTCACTATCAGGGAAAATACGTTTTAATCCGCTATATTGCCGTTAGGAATGAAAAGGGAGAGTTTATGGGGGTCTTGGAAGTAACCCAGGATATTAAGCCATTACAGGGGATTTCCGGGGAAAAAAGGATTATGGATTAACCAAGGTCATACCCAACAAGCTCTAACTTAAAAAAGGTAGCTAAAAATGTACAAAAAAGTGCCCCCGGTAAAAAGGGGCACTTTTTTGTTAATAGAGTATAACAGAAATCAACGAAATTTACACCACAAACATTAATAAATGATAAGCGGCTTAATTACCCCATCTTCCTTAGTTTTCATTAAATTAGAGAATGTTTAAGGTTTTGTGTAAGTGGTAAATAATACCACTAAGGAGATGATCACTTATGCAAAACCTTGAAAACCTGACGGTAAAAGATT
>NZ_BDJK01000046.1:2193-2944 GCF_001950255.1 Carboxydothermus pertinax | reverse complement strand
CCGCCTTAACCTCGCTACGTACAGCAACTCGCCGGCCCGTTCTACAAAAAGTACGCCGTCATCCCTCTAACGGACTCCGACTGCTTGTAGGCATACGGTTTCAGGTCCTTTTTCACTCCCCTCCCGGGGTGCTTTTCACCTTTCCCTCACGGTACTAGTTCACTATCGGTCGCCAGTCGGTATTTAGCCTTGGAGGGTGGTCCCCCCTGCTTCCCATAGGGTTCCCCGTGCCCCATGGTACTCAGGCTCGCACCTCGCGGCTTCGCGTAATTTCGGATACAGGGCTCTCACCTTCTATGGCGGAGCTTCCCAGCTCCTTCTCCTATTACGCTTCACCGCTAGATACCTGGCAGGGTATCCCCGGTACGGCCTCCTACCCCGCATACGCAACGGCTGCCACCTTCTACACGTATGCGGTTTGGGCTCTTCCCCTTTCGCTCGCCGCTACTCAGGGAATCGCATGTTGCTTTCTTTTCCTCCGGGTACTAAGATGTTTCAGTTCCCCGGGTTCCCCCCGTACACCTATGGGTTCAGTGTACGGTATCCGGCCATTACGCCGGATGGGTTGCCCCATTCGGATATCCGCGGATCAAGGCTCGCTTGCAGCTCCCCGCGGCTTTTCGCAGCTTGCCACGTCCTTCGTCGGCCTCTGGCGCCCAGGCATCCACCGTACGCCCTTACTAACTTGACCTTCTTTTTTTCCCCTCAACCTCTGTGCAGTTTTCAAAGAACAACTCCCTTAGCTTGAAAT
>NZ_BDJK01000046.1:2090-2183 GCF_001950255.1 Carboxydothermus pertinax | reverse complement strand
CGCACCTCGCGGCTTCGCGTAATTTCGGATACAGGGCTCTCACCTTCTATGGCGGAGCTTCCCAGCTCCTTCTCCTATTACGCTTCACCGCTG
>NZ_BDJK01000045.1:2335-4499 GCF_001950255.1 Carboxydothermus pertinax | reverse complement strand
ATCTTTTCTACCTAACCACTTATAGTAGCCAGATCTTGATACACCAAATAGTTCGCAAAGCCACTCTACTGAAAATTTTTCTTTTAGTTTATCGATGCAGCTAAAATAATACTGTTTTATTTCTTTCGTTGGGCAAACCTCCTCTCTATTTTGTATAACTTTTTTAACTTTGCTAATTCGACTTCAGCTTTTGCAAGTTCAAATCTTAAACGTTCGACTTCCGACAAATTCTTTTTCTTTTGCATTCCTGCAAAAGGGTTTCCAGGCTTCTTTTTATTTTCTAATGCTTCTGGCCCTTTCTCCCGAAACCTTTTGATCCAACTACATATTAAACTTCTGTTAATTGAATACTCCTTTCCTAGTGTGTGTACTTTCGCCAGCTAAACATCTGTTTATAACCTCAAGTTTAAACTCCTTTGAATAGTATCGATTTTTCCCTCCAATTGGCCTACCTGATGGCATACTCATCATCTCCTTTGTTCTCTATTATACAAAATAAAAAGATAGTAGACTTTTATCTGTCTACTATCTTTATACCAGTTCACCTTGGACAGTTTTTTTAACGGTAGTTAGTAAACTGTAAAACAATACCAAAATCTTTTTCTTTTAAAAGACGGATTACCGCTTGAAGATCGTCTTTCTTTTTTCCTGACACCCTGAGCTTATCGTCTAAAATCTGGGTTTGTACTTTTAATTTAGACTGCTTAATTGTTTCAGTTATTTCCTTTGCTTTTTCTCTGGGAATCCCTGATTTTAACTTAATTACCTGTTTTACTGTACCCCCTAGGGCAGGTTCAATTTTACCATAATCCAAAAATTTTAAAGAAACCTGCCTTTTTACAAGTTTAGACTCCAGTACATCCAAAGCACTCTTAAGTCGATACTCGTCCTCAGCATTAATTTTAATTTCTTTCTCCTTATCATTGAGTTCGATTGTAACATTACTGCCTTTAAAGTCGTAGCGTTGAGAAATTTCTTTTAATGCCTGGTTTACAGCATTATTAACCTCGGGCATATTAACTTCAGAAACAATATCAAAACTAAAATCAGAAGCCATCTTTTCCTCCTCCTTAACTACTGCCAGTATTTTTGTTCTAAAAGCCTAAACTGCAAAGCTTCAGCTACTTCCTCCACATCCACTACTTCCTTTCCCGCTAAATCAGCAACGGTCTGGGAAACTTTTAACAGGCGGTCAATAGCCCGATTGGAAAGAGTATTTTTTTCAAAAACCGCCTTTAAAAATTCCTTAGCTTCTTGGGTCAGCTGAATATACCTCCTGATCTGTCGGGAAGATAATTGCGAATTAGTAGTAATGTTTAAATTTAATTTCCGGTACCTTTCCCCTTGAATTTGTCGTGCTTGAAGTATGCGCTTGCGAATTTGGGCCGAGTTTTCGTTGTTTTTAATGTTTTCCATCTCCTGATATTTTACCCGCATGACCTCTACTTGTAAATCAATTCTATCCAGGAGGGGACCGGAAACTTTGGCTTGATATTTATGTACCTGATAAGGAGTACAAGTGCATAACCGCTCATCATCCCCATAAAAACCGCACGGACAGGGATTCATAGCTGCTATTAACATAAACCTTGCCGGATACGTGGCCACCGATTCCGCCCGAGCAATTGTAACTTCACCTTCTTCTAAAGGCTGTCGCAGAGCTTCCAAAACATCTTTGCCAAACTCGGGTAGCTCATCTAAAAACAAAACCCCCAGATGGGCCAAGGTAATTTCTCCGGGCCGCGGTTTTCTTCCCCCACCGGTTAAACTAATTTTTGATGCGGTATGATGGGGACTGCGAAAAGGTCTTTGGGTGATAAAAGGCTTATTTTTTAAAAGTCCCGCTACGCTATAAATTTTGGTCACTTCTAGCATTTCTTCATAGGTTAAATCCGGTAAAATTGAAACTAAGCGTTTAGCAAGCATAGTTTTCCCTGTTCCCGGCGGACCGATCATCAGACAATTATGATTTCCCGCCGCAGCAATTTCCAGAGCCCTTTTCGCTACCGCCTGCCCTGCTACATCGGCAAAGTCCAGCTCCTCATCGGGTTTTTCCCGGACTATTTCGGTAATATCAAGAGGCTTTTCCGGTTTAAGCTCTTCTTCTCCCGCTAAAAAAGCCACGATTTCTCTTAAGCTCTTTACCCCGTAAACCTCAACTCCC
>NZ_BDJK01000045.1:0-2325 GCF_001950255.1 Carboxydothermus pertinax | reverse complement strand
GAATTTTTCCCCGCACCGCTAATACCGAAGGTAGGACTCCATCTACCTCCCGCACCTGACCTTCCAACGAGAGTTCCCCTAAAAAGATGTAGGGTGATAGGTCAGCATTTAACTGTTCGCTTGCTGCCAAAATCCCGAGAGCTATCGGTAAATCAAAGTGGGAGCCTTCTTTTTTTAAATCGGCGGGGGCAAGGTTTATTGTTATCCTGGCGATGGGAAAATCAAACCCGGAATTTTTTATCGCCGATTTTACCCGCTCCCGGGCTTCCTTGACCGCCGTATCGGGAAGGCCCACTACCTCCATCCCCGGAAGCCCGCGGTTAATGTCCACCTCCACCTCTACTATTTCTCCATTAATGCCGTTTAAGGCAATCGTATGTACTTTAGAAAGCATTCAAATTCCCCTTTTGCCATTTTTGTTTCTTATTCGGCATATTTCAAAAAATTCCTCTAAAAAGAAAAAATCCTGCTTGAAAAAGCAGAATGGAAGGTTTCAAGGGCTAACAAAAATTTTTTTGATAATTAAAATGGACAAAATTTTAAATGAAAAATTCCCGCTAAATAAAAAAAATCCCCAATGGCATATGGGGAAAAATCTTTGCAATATTGGGAAATATCCTCTTGCAAAAAACAGCCAATGGCCAGGCAGTTTTTATACTGCCTGGCCATTGGCATAATTTTATACAGAAAATTCATTTTCAATTACTACCTTGACCATACGGTCATCAATAAGCCGTTTCTGTTCGGCTGCAGCTGCCATTAGACAAGCAATGCACAGGTTATTGATTTTCCGGGCAATACCCCCGGCATACTCATAGACCATATCCAGGGCATCATCGGTAAAAATTGTTGAACTTGCCCCGGCTGTCCTGAGATGGTGGGCCACATAGCCTTTTGCTTCCTCCCGTTCCATGGGAGGAAGGTGGTAGCGAAGGTTAATCCTCTGAGCAATAGCTTCGTAGACCTGAAGTTGTAAGATACGGCGCAGTTCTGGCTGCCCTACCAGAATTAGACTCATTGGATTATACGAATCCATGCGAAAATTCAAAAGAAAGCGTATTTCTTCAAGCATTTCCCGGTCAAGGAGATGAGCTTCATCCACAATAACTACTGGTATTTTCTGTTGATTTTCAACTGATGGCAGCTGACGTTTTTACTTACCCCCTTCCAGCTGGCGGAAGGGTATAGCCCCTAATTTTCGCCGGCGGCGTTCAATACTTCTTTCTTCAAGTACTGTTAAGAGGCGGGAAGTTTTTGGTGTTTTATCTTCTTGCTCTTTTTTATTTTTTGCAGCAAGGTTGTTGTATTCCTGGATAACCAAAGGCTTAGCTAGTCCCTGCTTTTGACCATTGTACCAGAACTCGATACTTTCTAAGTCAAAAGGGTCGTAACGGAGATCAACAGTTTTTCGTATCCATTCCAAACCAATTTCATAAAACCGTCCTTCAAGTTTGATACATCCTGTTTTATCTACTCGGCGACTTGCTTCCCAGAGGAAAGCGTCCCTGCATTCTTCAAGAGGCTTACAAACCGTAAACGCCGGGTATCCTTCTGGAAACGGTTAGCCGGAGTTTCGTTTTCTAAAGAGCTGTGCGGGTGGTGGTTATAACCTTCTTCAACCCAAACAGCAAAAGCCTGGTTAAGTTCTGCCAGGGTCTTAGGTTGTTGCAGTTCTATTTCGGCTATAAAAGACTCAACGGTGCGGTTAAACCTTTCAATTTTCCCCTTAGATTCAGGTGAATATGGCTTAGTATTAATTGGCCTTATCCCGAGCTTGGCACAACCCAAACGAAACCAGCGAGAAACAAAAATCTTGCCATTATCTACATATACCGCATCCGGGATTCCTCGTTTCAAGATGGCTTTACGAAAACAATCTTCTAAAACTGGCCTTCTTTGGTCAAGATAAAACTCTCCATGACAAAGAAGACGAGTAGCATCATCGATAAATGCCACTAAATAAGTTCGCACTTTGCGTTTGGGATTCTTTGGATGCGGTAGATACGGCCCATATTTGATATCCGCCTGCCAGAGGCGATTACGCTGTTCTTTGGCAAAACGCCTGTGCCCTGATATCTTTTGCTTAGCTTCCTTCTGGGTTAGACCTAAACGAGAAAGATGCCTTCCAAGGGTAGACCGGGCTAACATTCCTGTCGGAACTTTCTTTTCTCCTTCTAAAATCGCTATAATTTGGCTTACACTCCGTTCCGGAAGTTCATCCTTAAGTTTTACCGCCTCTTCGATTGTTTCGTGGCTTATAGTACGACTGCTTCCATTATCAGACCGGATTTTTGGCATAAGACCAATTAAACCCTGCTGGCGGTA
>NZ_BDJK01000044.1 GCF_001950255.1 Carboxydothermus pertinax | reverse complement strand
CCGCTTTAGAAGGGACAAAAAAAGCTGCTGCCATCATGGGGCATGATTTAAAAACCGCCAATGTGGTGGTAATTGGGGCCGCGGGTTCGATAGGAAAAGTAGCTGCCCGGTTTATGGCCAAAGAGGTAAAAAACCTTACTTTAGTAGGCCGAAATCTAGCCAAACTTGAACCGGTAGCTGATCTAATTTTAAAAGAGTCAGGGCTTGCAGTTACCATTACCGATGATGTGAAAAAAAGTTTAAAAGAAGCCGATGTTGTAATAACTGTTACAAGTTCAGTGGATACTATTATCGAACCGGAAGATTTAAAACCCGGAGCGGTAGTATGTGACGTCTCCCGCCCCCGGGATGTATCTAAAGAAGTGGCTAGACTTAGAGACGATGTTCTTGTGATTGAAGGGGGAGTTGTAGAGGTCCCGGGAGATGTGGAATTTGGTTTAAATTTTGGTTTTCCCCCTAAAACTTCGTATGCTTGTATGGCGGAAACGATGATCTTAACTTTAGAAGGAAGGTTTGAGAACTTTTCTTTAGGCCGGGATATGGAGCTAGAAAAAGTGGAAGAGATTAACCGGCTTGCCCAAAAGCATGGTTTTAAAGTTGGAGGCTTTAGAAGCTTTGAGAGGGCAGTAACCGTTGAAGAAATAGAAAAAATTAGAAAAAATGCTATCAAAAAGACGGTTTTTGCCACATAAAATTCCTTGACAAGGAATAACTCGTCTTTTATAATTAACTGCGTTTAAAGAATAAAGCACTGCTGAATTCAGCAGTGCTTTCGGTATAATTTGCGGGGATTAGAAAGGTAACAAAAATACCTAATCTCTTAAGGAAATAAAAAGGAGAGAGAAAGATGAAAGAAAAAGAAGTTATCTTAACCCGGGAAGGGCTTAAAAAATTAGAACAGGAATTAGAAGAATTAAAATCCGTTAAAAGACGTGAAGTCGCTGAGAGAATTAAACAGGCTATTGAATTTGGAGATATTAGCGAAAACTCCGAGTATGAGGATGCGAAAAATGCTCAGGCTTTTATTGAGGGCCGGATTATTACTTTAGAAAAAATGCTAAGAAACGCCAAGATTATTGAGAATGAGCAACAAAAAGATGTGGTAACTCTGGGGTCGCGGGTAGTTTTAAAGGATTTGGAATATGGTGATGTGGAAGAATATTATATCGTTGGCTCGGCGGAAGCTGACCCTTCAGCGAATAAAATTTCCAATGAATCACCGGTAGGCAGTGCAATTTTAGGCCAGAAAAAAGGTACAGTGGTAGAAGTAAAAGTGCCAGCGGGCATTTTAAAATACGAGATCGTAGATATTTTAGATTAAGGGGGAGCCAAATTGGAACACCAGGAACTAAATGAACTTATTAAGGTACGCCGGGAAAAACTTTTTGAGCTTCGGGAAATGGGAGTTGAACCGTATGGTGGCAAATTTGAGCGAACCCATGTCGCGAAAGAAATTCTGGATAACTTTGGAGAATTAGCAGAAAAAACTGTAAAAATTGCCGGGCGAATAATAGCTAAAAGAGGACATGGCAAAGCTTCTTTTGCTCATATTCAAGACATGTCAGGAAAAATTCAAATTTATGCCAGGCAAAATGAATTAGGCAATGAAGCTTACAAAATATTTGAGAAACTCGACATTGGAGATATTATAGGTGTTACCGGGCATGTGTTTAAAACTCAAAAAGGAGAAATTACCGTTTGGATTTCGAGCTTTGAAATTTTGGCAAAATCTTTAAGACCTCTACCAGAAAAGTGGCATGGCCTTACCGATGTGGAGCTTCGTTATCGCCAAAGATATGTCGATTTAATAGTAAACCCGGAAGTCAGGGAAACTTTTATTTTACGAAGCCGTATTATAAAAACTATTCGGGAGTTTTTAGACAAAAAAGGCTTTTTAGAAGTAGAAACTCCAATGATGCATCCCATTGCCGGTGGAGCGGCTGCTCGTCCCTTTATTACCCATCACAATGCTTTGGATATGGATTTATATTTAAGAATTGCGCCGGAATTATACTTAAAGAGACTTTTAGTGGGTGGCTTTGAAAAGGTTTATGAAATAAATAGAAACTTTAGAAACGAAGGGATATCTACCAAGCATAACCCGGAATTTACCATGATGGAGCTGTACCAGGCGTATGCCGATTATTATGATATGATGGATATAACCGAAGAATTAATCACCTATGTGGCGGAAAAA
Source organism: Carboxydothermus pertinax (assembly GCF_001950255.1). Taxonomy (NCBI): domain Bacteria; kingdom Bacillati; phylum Bacillota; class Clostridia; order Thermoanaerobacterales; family Thermoanaerobacteraceae; genus Carboxydothermus; species Carboxydothermus pertinax. The sequence goes on along the minus strand of NZ_BDJK01000044.1, from coordinate 6,774 downwards.
GTACTGGGAACTTTGGAAATAAGTTATCAAGGAACTCCAATTAATTTAGTAAGGCCGTGGAAAAGGGTACCAATGTTAAAGGCAATTGAAGAGGCAACGGGTGTAGATTTTTCCAGCTACAAAAATCCGGAGGTAGCTTATAAAAAAGCCCAAGGACTGGGAGTGCCAGTAGAAGAAGGTATGAATTGGGGCGAAATTATTACAGCTGTCTTTGAAGAAAAAGTTGAGCCGACCCTTATCAACCCAACTTTTGTTATTGATTACCCTGTAGAAGTATCACCCCTTGCTAAACGACAAAAGGAAAATCCTGACTTAACCTATCGCTTTGAGCTTTTTATTTACGGTCGAGAAATGGCCAATGCCTTTTCCGAGTTAAACGATCCCATTGACCAGAAAGAGCGGTTTTTAAAGCAGTTAGAAGCCCGGGCCCGGGGGGATGAAGAAGCTCATATGATGGATGAAGATTATATAACGGCCTTAGAGTATGGCATGCCTCCAGCGGGAGGACTGGGAATTGGCATTGACCGGCTTGTCATGCTTTTAACCGATAAAGCATCAATTCGGGATGTGCTCCTTTTCCCACTGATGCGCCCACGGGAGTAACCAGGGTGCGGTAGCGCCCTGCGTAACTTAATATTGAAAAAATTTAAAATATAGAGTATATTATGAATAAAATATTTTGTATACACAAGATTTCGGCAGGAATGTACGAAATCCTGTCGAATTTACTATATTGTTACCTGGGGGCATAAATTAAAAAAATTCAAAAAAATTCAAAGGAGGTTGTGTGCATTGAGAAAAAGAAACGGTTTACTGGCACTCTTGGCTGTAGTGCTAAGCTTCTCTTTGGTTTTCACCGGCTGTGCCAAGAAGACCGAAGAGAATAAGACTGGGGAAAATAAAACCCCGCAAGTTATTAAATATGTTTTAGGGGCTGACCCGGAAACTCTGGATCCTGGTAAGATGACCGGGGCGCCTGAAGGGACAATTGCCAATGAGGTTTTTGAGGGATTAACCCGTTATGACAAAGATGGGAAAATTGCACCCGGTATTGCGGAAAGCTGGGAAGTTTCCCAGGATGGAAAAACTTATACTTTCCATTTAAGGGATGCCAAGTGGAGTGACGGAACCCCGGTAACAGCTAATGACTTTAAGTATGCTTGGCTTCGGGCTTTATCTCCCGAGTTAGCTTCGGAGTACGCATACCAGCTTTATTACATTAAAGGTGCTGAAGAATACAACAGCGGTAAGGGTAAAGCTGAAGATGTAGGCATTACTGTTGTGGATGACAAAACACTAAAGGTTGAGCTCAAAGAACCTGCCCCCCAGTTCTTAGGTTTGACTGCTTTCCAAACCCTTATGCCCTTAAAGAAAGAAGCTGTTGAAGCTAATCCGGATTTTAAGGTTGGAAATGGCAAAAAAATAATTGGTAATGGTCCTTTTGTTATTGATAGTTATACCTCAAAAGATAAAATAGTCCTTAAGAAAAACCCCAATTATTGGGATGCTTCCAGTGTTAAATTAGATGAACTTGATTTTTATTTAATTGATGATGCTAAAACTGCTTTAACCATGTTTGAAAACGGTGAAGTCGATATGATCAGTGATATACCTACTGAAGATATGCCGCGGTTAAAGCAAGAAGGTAAATTAAAAGTATTTCCGCAATTGGCAACTTATTTCTATCGTTTTAATACTACCAAAAAGCCCTTTAATGATCCGCGAGTAAGAAAAGCTTTTGCGATGGCTATTGATCGGCAAGCGTTAATTGATACCATTCTTCAAGCTGAGCAAAAGCCGGCATATGCGTTTGTTCCTTATGGCATTCTTGATGCAAACGGCAAAGATTTTCGGGAAAATGGTGGGAATGCTTACTTTAAGGAAGATGTAGCCGAAGCCAAGAAGCTTTTAGCTGAAGCCGGCTATCCTGATGGTAAAGGCTTTCCAACGGTAACTATACTGTTTAACACTTCCGAAGGACATAAGAAAATTGCTGAAGCAATTCAGCAGATGTGGAAGAAGAACCTTGGTGTAAATGTTAAAATTCTAAACCAGGAGTGGCAAGTATATCTTGATAGCCAACGCAAGTTAAAATATGATATATGTCGGGCTGGTTGGATTGCTGACTATAGTGATCCAATGACCTTCATAGATATGTTTGTAACCAACGGTGGCAACAATGAAACTGGCTGGAGCAATAAAAAGTACGATGAATTAGTGAAAAAAGCCAAGTCCACCAACGACCAAGCAGTTCGTATGCAAGCAATGCATGATGCTGAAAAGATTTTAATGGATGAAATGCCAATAATGCCGATTTACTTCTATACTAATCCTGAATTAATAAGTGACAAACTCCAGGATGTGATAGTTCCTTCCTTTGGTGTAGAAGCTGAATTTAAGTGGGCTAGTGTGAAGTAGTTAGGTATTAAAATAGGTAGTATGGGGAAGGGGGTATATGCGGAATTTACGCATATACCTTTTTCCCTGTTAATAGAGGTTTGTAGCAAATATTGGACAAAGAAATGAGGTGGAGTCATGGGCCGTTTTTTACTGCAGCGTTTAGCGTATATGATAGTGGCTTTGCTTTTAATTATTACTTTTACTTTTATCCTAATGCACGTGGTTCCAGGCGGTCCCTTCGCTAGCGAAAAGCAACTTCCTGAATCGGTGATGAAAAACCTGAATGAAAAGTTCCATTTAAAAGATCCTTTATGGCTACAGTATCTTAAGTATTTAGCCCAATTAGCCAAAGGAGATCTTGGAGTTTCTTTTAAATATGAAGGGCGTACAGTTAATGAGTTTATAAAAAATGGATTTCCGGTTTCAGCAACTTTAGGGGCTGTAGCGGTATTAATAGCGTTGATTGTTGGTATATCATTAGGCATTATTTCAGCCCTCCATCAAAACAAATGGCAGGATTATTTAGCCATGATCATAGCTACTATAGGCTTTTCAGTACCAAGCTTTATCATGGCTTCTCTGTTAATGTACTTTTTTGCCTATAAAATAAAACTTTTTCCAACGGCAATGTGGGGTACTCCGGCGCATGTTGTACTTCCATCTGTAGCTCTAGCTACTTTGCCCACAGCGTTTATTTCGCGCTTGGTGCGCTCTAATATGATTGAAGTGTTGCAGCAGGACTACATTAAAACTGCCCGGGCGAAAGGAATGAGTGAACGGGTAGTTATTTATAAGCATGCTCTAAAAAATGCTATTTTACCGGTGGTTACTTATTTGGGTCCACTAATTGCAGGGATATTTACCGGAAGCTTCGTGGTCGAGAAAATTTTTGCTATTCCAGGAATAGGACGGGATTTTGTACTTTCAATTGTTAACCGGGATTATGGCTTAATCTTAGGCCTGACCATTTTTTATGCGGCATTTTTAATGTTTATGAACCTTTTAGTTGACCTTTCCTACGCCTTAATTGACCCGAGAATTAAACTTACCCGGAAGGAGGGCTAAGACGTGGAAATCACCAAAGAACTTTTAACACCCCTTGAAAAGTCTGGCTTTGAAGCGGAAGCTATTGGCAAACCTAGAACTACTTACTGGCAGGATGTGCGTAGAAATTTTCGTAAAAACAAGTTAGCAATGGTAGGTTTAGTAGTAATCATTATCTTAGTTATTATGGCAGCTATAGGTCCTTATCTTTCGGGTCATACCTATGATGAACAAAACTATAAGATGGTGAATCAACCCCCTAATAGTCAATACTGGTTTGGAACCGACTCTCTTGGGCGAGACCTGTTTACCAGGATCTGGTACGGAGCCAGGATTTCGCTGGAAGTGGGTATTGTTACGGCGGTTTTAGTATTTTTAATAGGCGTATTGTATGGTGGTATTTCCGGTTATTTTGGCGGAATAGTGGACGAAATAATGATGAGGATTGTGGAGATACTCTCCAGTATTCCTTTTCTTTTGTGGGTAATTCTTTTAATGGTAGTCATGGAACCAGGTTTAAAGACTATTTTTATAGCTCTTGGAGCGGTTTACTGGCTGAACATGGCGCGGATGGTTAGAGGACAAGTATTATCTTTAAAAGAGCAAGAATATGTTTTAGCGGCGAAAGTACTGGGGGCTAGTCCCTTACGCATATTAGTGCGCCATATAATACCGAACACCATGGGCCCGATTATTGTTGCCATGACTTTAATGATTCCTGAAGCTATCTTTACTGAAGCCTGGCTTAGCTTTTTAGGCTTAGGAGTTTCTGCTCCAATGGCCAGTTGGGGTAGTCTTGCCAGCGATGGTGTGCAGGCTATCACTGCTTATCCATGGCAGCTGTTCTTCCCGGCGCTCTTTATTAGCATAACCATGCTGGCCTTTAACTTTGTGGGAGACGGGTTAAGAGATGCACTAGACCCGCGGGCCAGGAGATAGGAGGTTTTAACGTGGCAAACATTTTAGAAGTAAAAGACCTTAGAGTAAACTTTAAAACCTATGCCGGTGATGTTCAAGCTGTCCGCGGTGTGACCTTTAGTGTAAAAAAAGGTGAAGTTGTCGCAATTGTAGGGGAGTCGGGATGTGGAAAATCTGTTACAGCTCACACGATAATGAAGTTAATCCCTACTCCTCCGGGAAAAATTGTGAGCGGGCAAATTTTGTTTAATGGTGAAGACCTGGTACCCAAAACTCAGGAGCAAATGGCGAAAATCCGGGGAAAAGAGATTGGGATGGTTTCCCAGGATCCGATGACCTCTTTGAATCCTACTCTTACCATTGGTACTCAATTAGGTGAGGTGCTGCGGGTTCACCAGGGATTAAAAGGTGAAGCTGCAAAAGAGCGGATGATTGAACTATTAAAAATGGTAGGAATTAACCAGCCGGAAAAGCGATTAAAGCAATATCCCCACGAGTTTTCTGGTGGTATGCGCCAAAGGGTATTAATTGCCATTGCTCTTGCTTGCAATCCACAGCTCTTAATTGCGGACGAGCCTACCACCGCTTTAGATGTTACCATTCAGGCCCAGATTTTGGAGCTTTTAAAAGAGCTGCAAAATAAGCTGCATATGTCGGTCATCATCATAACCCACGATTTAGGTGTTGTAGCAGGTTTTTCCGAACGGGTTGTGGTCATGTATGCTGGAAAAGTGGTGGAAGAAGGAAGTACCGAAGAAATTTTTTATAATGCTAAGCATTCCTATACCTGGGGGCTCTTGAAATCGGTTCCACGTTTGGACCAAGACCGGTCAATCCCTCTGGTTCCGATTACCGGAAGGCCACCGGATTTAATAAATCCCCCTAAAGGCTGTGCTTTTTGGCCTCGTTGTGAACACGCAATGAAAATTTGTGCAATGTACGAACCACAGGAAATCGAAGTTGCTCCTGGTCACCGGGTTAGCTGTTGGCTGAATGCCGAAGAAGTAAAAAAGCTTAAAGCAAAGGCGGTGGACTAATTGAACGAAAATATTATAGAAGCAAAAAACCTTTCTAAATATTTTAATTTAGGACACGGCCAAATTTTAAAGGCGGTAGACCGGGTTAATTTTACTATAAAAAAAGGTGAAACCCTAGGACTTGTTGGAGAGTCCGGATGCGGAAAAACAACTCTGGGTAGGGTGCTGGCAAGACTTTACGAGCCTACATCAGGAACATTGGTATATGCTGGTAAAGATATTTCTAAGATGAATAAAGGAGAAAAATACGGACTTCACCGCAAAATTCAGATGATTTTTCAAGACCCCTATGCGTCGCTAAATCCCCGGATGACGATAGGCGAAATTATTGCTGAGCCTATTGATATTCACCGACTAGCATCGGGTGCAGCGCGAAACCGCAGGGTAATTGAGCTTTTAGAACTGGTGGGTTTAAACGAGGAACATGCCAACCGTTTTCCTCACGAGCTTTCCGGGGGGCAAAGACAGAGAATTGGTGTGGCGCGGGCTTTGGCAGTACAGCCGGAGTTCATTGTTTTAGATGAGCCTACTTCTGCGTTAGACGTATCTATTCGAGCGCAGGTTATTAATTTATTGGAAGATTTAAGAAAGAAATTTAAGTTAACTTATCTTTTTATCTCCCACGATCTTTCTACTGTACGTTATTTAAGCGATCGGATTGCGGTTATGTATCTTGGACGAATAGTAGAAATTACCGAAAGCCGAAAGCTTTATGAAAATCCATTACACCCGTATACAAGAGCACTACTTTCGGCAGTGCCTATTGCCGATCCAAATATAGAAGCTACTCGTCAGAGAATAATATTAAAAGGAGATGTACCAAGCCCAATTAATCCGCCGGAGGGTTGTCGGTTTGCCTCCCGTTGTAACTTTGCTGATGACCGCTGCCGGAAGGAAACTCCTGAACTTTTGGAAGTCGAAGACGGACATTTAGTGTCCTGCTTTAAACCTGGAGTTAAATAATTGTAATACAGATATACTGGAAGAAAAAAACAGCAAAAAAAATTAAAAAATCCTCTTGCTAAGCAAAAAAGGATATGTTATATTAATAACCGTCGGTGATGCGCCGACAAAAGAAAAATCTTGACAGAGTAAAAAAGCTGTGTTAAGATTATAATCCCAAAGCATGTTCTTTGAAAACAGAACAACGGCAAGCGGACCGTACTCGAGAAGGGGTACGGAAGCAAAAAATAAGGAGAAGCTTGGATTAACCTTTCATAGGACCGAGCCTACGGAAGTAGGTTTAGATAACGGGGTTCCCAAAAAGTCGTAAGATTTTTTGTGGGGATATAAATGGAGGGTTTGATCCTGGCTCAGGACGAACGCTGGCGGCGTGCCTAACACATGCAAGTCGAGCGGGGGGAGTCGTAGAGCT
>NZ_BDJK01000043.1 GCF_001950255.1 Carboxydothermus pertinax | reverse complement strand
ATTATACATAAATTATATCATAAATTTAGGGGCTATTGTTATTTTATTCTACATTTTCTATTTTTTATAATACTTTTTTCAGGGGTCTCGGATTTCCTCTGAAGTCAACGGACGTGGATAATTATACATCACCCCACCGGGCCGTTCGTTGTAATAGGGACGATTGCAGTCGGGACAACCACTGGTACGAAAAGCTTCCCCATCTTTAAATAGTTCTGCCATCTCTTCCCTCTTTAATCCAAAATTTACGACTTTGCCGTTTTTAAAGGTAAATTCTCTTATATCTTTTAGGTTGTTTTTCAGAAGATAGAAGGCCGCCTGAAGGCGGCGGTAGCTTTTAATATCTGGAGGAGTTTTATCTTCTAAACTCGTCCCGGGTATAGGGGTAAAGGCAAATAATGCTATGGTAATATTATGTTTTAAAAGGTCGGCCATAACTTTAAGCATTTCCTCTTCGGTCTCCCCGAGGCCAGCTATTAAGTGGGTACCTATTTTTCCGGGAAAGTTTGCTGCTAAGTCAATTAATTTTTGGTACAGTTCCTCATAATTTTTACCTTTAACTTTTTCATAAACCCTTTTAACGGCTCCATCCAAGGGAAGGCTTAGATGATCTGCTCCCGCTGCAAAAATTTGCCGGGCTTCTTTTTCATCCCGAACGTTGTACGAGACACATAGAGGTATTGTTGCTTTTTCTTTTAGTTTTTTGGTTTTTTCTAAAATTTCTTTAAAACTTTCCTTGGTGTGCACTACCTGAAAACAAGCCCTGCGGACTGAATTTGTTTGTCCCAAGGCTTTAAAAACTGATTCCTCTTCTATCTTAGGCCAGGTTACCCGGGACAATAGCTCTAAGTCAGCACTACTTGATCTTGCCTGGGAACAGAAAGCGCAATCGTGGAGACATTTCTCCCCTAACATAAAGTAAGCCGTAGTGGGAAGCGCTTCTACCTTCACTTTTTTTAGTTTTAACGCCGCCAACGTCCCAATTGATGCTCTCATAACACGCAGCACTCTCCCGCTTCCTCAATTTCAAAGCCAAGTTCCCGGGCTTTCTTTACTACCTCCGGATGAGGCTGCACAATTCGCGCAAAACCCAGCTCTAAAGCTTTTAAATCAACCTCTTCCCGGTATTTCCCTCCCGGCCGCATACAGCCTAAATATAAGGGAGTATCGGGAAAAAGTTTATGCGTAAATTCAAAAACTTCAGTTACCTTGGCAATTTCCGGTGGTTTTCGCTCGAAAAAGCCCGTATTGGGGGTAGGGCGGAAGATAATAAACACAATCGCCGGAGGATTAAATTCCCCAAGCGCTTTTATGGCCATAAATTCCCCTTTAATTTCCCCGCCCAAAAGGCCAATAGTTATATGGGGTAGCACCGGAACTTTCGCCTTTAATTTCCGGTAAGTGTTTAAATAATCTTCCCCGGTTTTATTTAAGTGATAAACTTTAGCGATCGTTTCGTCATCTACAACAAAATCAAAGGACACCGTATCTGCTATTTGGGCCAATAGGTCAATTTCCCGGTCGTCATCGATTAATCCCACATGAAAATTGTATTTTAAGTTTCCTTTTTGGTCGGCTAAAAATTCCGCATGTTTTAACCACGGAACTTTACCGTCTTTAGTGCAACCACCACTTATTAAAAGACTTTTAACCTTTTTTAAATTCGGTATTTTTTCTACAGGAAGCATACTTTTTAAATAATGACCCCCACAGTGGGCGCAGTTTAAAGCGCAGTGGGGGCCGGTAACCGTAACCGGTTTGGTTTTATGAGGATAAACAAAAGTTATTTTTGCCAATCTTTACTCCACCTCAAAATTGGATTTCGTGCTGCCCCCACCTCATCCAAACGGCCCACAGGAGTGACGTGGGGAGCTTCATGGAGAAGTTCTGGATTTTCCTCTACTTCCCGACTTATGGCAACCATTACCTCAATAAACCGGTCTAAAGTTTCCTTGGATTCCGTTTCTGTAGGCTCAATCATCAGCGCTTCGTCCACAATAAGCGGGAAGTAAATAGTTGGTGGATGAACACCATAGTCTAAAAGCCGTTTGGCGATGTCCAAGGTACGAACCCCTTTTTCCTTTTGCCACTTACCGGACAGGACAAACTCGTGCTTGCAGAGCCGGTCATAGGGCAGATAAAAATATTTTTTAAGCTTTTCTCTTAAATAGTTGGCGTTTAAAACAGCTTTTTGGCTGACATCGACAAGGCCTTCGCCACCTAAAGCTTTTAAGTAAGTATAAGCTTTAACCACTACCAGGAAATTGCCGTAGAAGGTTCTTACTTTGCCAATAGAATTGGGCAGGTTGTAATTAAAGTAGTACCTATCCCCTTCTTTCTCCACCACCGGAACCGGCAAAAACTCCGCTAAATGGGCTTTTACCCCTACCGGTCCGGATCCAGGCCCACCGCCGCCGTGCGGAGTGGAGAAAGTTTTATGGAGGTTAATGTGCATTACGTCAAAACCCATGTCTCCGGGCCGGGTAACCCCCAAGATAGCGTTTAAGTTTGCGCCATCGTAATACAAGAGGCCTCCTACATCATGCACCATTTTAGCAATTTTGACAATTTCTTCTTCAAACAACCCTAAAGTATTAGGGTTAGTGAGCATTAAAGCGGCAACGTCTTTATCCAAAACTTTCGCCAGCTCTTCGGGATCCACCAACCCCCGGTCATTGGATTTAATAGAAATCACATCAAAGCCGCACATGGCAGCCGTTGCCGGGTTAGTACCGTGGGCTGAGTCCGGAACTATTACTTTTGTCCGTTTTTCCCCTCTTTTCGCCAGGTAAGCTTTTATAATCATAATCCCGGTAAATTCCCCATGGGCGCCGGCTGCCGGCTGCAAGGTAAACCGATCCATACCAGTGATTTCTTTTAAGTATTGTTCGGTATCATATAATAACTCTAAAGCTCCCTGGGCCAACTCTTCCGGAACATAGGGATGAAGTTCCGCAAAGCCGGCAAGCCTTGAAGTATCTTCATTTATCTTGGGGTTATACTTCATGGTACAGCTTCCCAGGGGGTAAAAACCGTTATCCACGCCAAAATTCCGCCGGGATAAGCCCACATAATGACGGACAACATCCACTTCCGCAACTTCCGGGAGGTCCGGTTCGGTCTCTCTAAACATTCCTTCCGGTAAAAGTTTGGTAACATCTTTTGCTGGAACATCTAACTCTGGAAGCTCAAAACCGGTTCTTCCTTCTTTCGACAATTCAAAAATCAAAGGATAGCTTCCCATTACCGGTCACCTCCCATTACTTCTACCAATGTATCGATTTCTTCCCGGGTGCGTTTTTCAGTAACCGCAATCATTAAAGCTGGTGCTAATTCCGGGTAAAAACGGCTTATACCCGGCCCCGCCAAAATATGGTGTTTTAAAAGTTTTTGGGTAATTTCCTCTTCATTTTTAACTTTTACCACAAACTCTTTAAAGAATGGCCCGGTAAATAAAGGTTCATAGCCTTCGCCAATTAAACGTTCAAAAGCATAATGGGCTTTTTGTAAGCTTTGCAGGGCAATTTCTTTTAACCCCTTTTTTCCCACCGTTGCCAGATAAACGGTCGCTGCCAAAGCATTTAACGCCTGGTTACTGCAAATATTGGAAGTTGCCTTTTCCCGGCGGATGTGCTGTTCTCTGGCCTGCAGCGTTAAAACAAAGCCACGGTTGCCCTGGCGATCAGTAGTTAAACCTACCAACCGTCCAGGCATCCGGCGGGCTAAATCCTTCCGGGCGGCAAAAAAGCCAAGGTGCGGCCCCCCAAAGGCAAGACCATTACCTAAAGCCTGCCCATCACCCACCGCAATGTCTGCCCCGTATTCCGCCGGCGGTTTTAAAATCCCCAGGGAAATGGGGTCTACTGCTGCTACCAGCAGGCCTTTTTTAGCATGGATTAAACGACTTATTTCCTCCACTGGTTCTAATTGGCCAAAGAAGTTTGGCTGTTGTACCAAAACCGCAGCGGTTTTATCGTCAATAAGCTCTTCAAGTTTTTCTAAATCCACAGTGCCATTTTTCCGGGGCGCTTCTACTACGGTAATCCCCGGCCCCCAAGTGTAGGTTTTAACTACACTCCGGTATTCGGGATGGATAGTAGCTAAAACTAAAATTTTATCCCGCCGGGTTTGATTTACTGCCATCAGAGCAGCTTCAGCCAAAGCTGATCCGCCATCGTACATCGACGCATTGGTGATATCAAGCCCGGTTAGTTCGCAAATCATGGTTTGGTACTCAAAAATGGACTGTAATACCCCCTGGCTCATTTCTGCCTGATAGGGAGTATAGGCTGTATAAAACTCCGAGCGAAGTAAGATGTGATTTACCACCGAAGGTACATAATGGTCGTATACTCCTGCACCCAAGAAGGTTAGATATTTATCCGCAGAACCGTTTTGTGATGCTAGCTTTGCTAAGTGCTTTTTAACTTCAAGTTCTGACATCCCGGAAGGAAGATTTAAGGGCCTTTTAAGTTTAACCTCTTCCGGGATATCAGCAAACAAATCATCAATGGTATTTAAGCCAAGGCTACTTAACATTTCCCGGACTTCGTCCGGGGTATGGGGAGTATACTTCAAATTATTCGCCTTCCTCTTCTAAAAGTTTTTCGTAATCTTCGGGGGAGAGTAGTTCTTCCAATTCCGCTTCATTGGAAATTTCAACTTTAATCATCCACCCCTTACCATAGGGGTCTTCATTTACCAATTGAGGTGAATCAATAACTTCCTCATTTACTTCCAGTACTTTTCCGGAGACCGGAGCATATAAGTCGGAAGCAGCTTTTACCGACTCTACCACCCCAAAGGTGTCCCCAGCGGTAATTTCATCACCCACTCCAGGAAGCTCAATAAATACGATGTCTCCCAGTGATTTTTGGGCAAAATCAGTAATCCCTACAATACCAATATTGCCGTCTACCTTAATCCACTCATGCTCACGGCTGTACTTTAAATCCTTAGGCACATTACTCATGCTTATTTCCCCCTTTTGTAAAATGGTTTTGGAACTACCCGGGCACGAACGCCCTTCCCCCGAATGATTACTTCCAACTCGGTACCAATTTCCGCCGCGTCGATATCAACCATGGCTAAAGCCAGGTTTTTCTTAAAATACGGCGCAAAGGTACCGGAGGTAACAAAACCTACTCCCCTTTGGTTAAATACTATTTCGTAGCCCTGGCGCGGAATTCCTGCTCCAATCATTTCCAAACCAACAATTTTTCTTTTAAGCCCTGCATTTTTTTGGGCAAGTAAAGCTTCTTTTCCCAGAAAATCTTCCTTGGTAAACTTAACGGCCCAACCAAGTCCCGCCTCAAGAGGCGTAATCTCGGCTGAAAGTTCATGGCCGTATAACGGAAGGCAGGCTTCAAACCTTAAAGTATCCCGGGCACCAAGCCCTGCTGGTTTTACCCCAAGACTTAATAGTTCATTCCAAATTTTTGCCGCGTGAATGGGGGTAAAATAAATTTCAAAGCCATCTTCGCCGGTATAGCCGGTGCGGCTTACCAAGCAGGGAATACCCGCTACCTCTATTTCCACAAAACCAAAATATTTAATCCGGTTTAAGTCAAAAGAAGTTAGTTTTTGCAAGACCTCCTGAGCCCGGGGACCCTGGAGAGCAATTTCCGCCGTTTGGTCCGATAAGTCGGTTACCGTTACATCTTCCCACTTATGTTCTATAATATAGGCAAAATCCTTATCTTTGTTGGAAGCATTCACTACCAATAAGTAATGGTCGTTGGAATACTTATAGGCCAATAAATCATCAACCGTCCCGCCGTTTGGATAACACATGGTAGTATAAATTACCTCACCAGGATTTAAGCGGGAAGCATCATTGGTAATCAAGTAGTTTACAAATTCTTCAGCCCTGCTACCCAAAATTTCAATTTCTCCCATATGGGACACATCAAACATCCCCACATCGGTACGAACAGCCATATGTTCTTCCAAGATACCGGTATACTGAACCGGCATTTCCCAGCCACCAAAGGGTACCATTTTGGCCCCAAGCTTTAAGTGCTCTTCAAAAAGCGGAGTTCTTTTTAAACTTTCCATCCCATCACCCTTTTTTCTTAGTTTTTGCAGCTTTTGTTTTTTAATCCAAAAAATAAAAAGACAGATAGCTAAAACCTAAACGCTTTAGCCTCTGTCCTTTGACCTGAGAGATTATTCTCCCCGTGGGTGCCCAGTCCTGGGACTCTCCAGAGCTTCGTCCAGCAACAGTCCTTTTGCCTGAGAGTTTCACCTTTAAAGCCAAGCAAAACTTTAAAGGCTTACTCCTTCGGCGCCCGAGTCCGGGTCTCTCCTGCTGCCTTCATCCGCCGTATTTAGTTTTCTGTATACATTTTATGATAAATTTCGCATTAATTCAACAATTTTTATATTTGTGAAAATTTTAATTTATAGAAAGCCTGGAAGGTTACCCTCAGGCTTCTTTAGCAATTAAAGCAGCCCCTAAAGCAGCGGTCACCGACGGTTCTGGTGGCACAACCACCTCAATTCCCAGTTCTCTTTGTAAAAAAAATCTTAGGGCTTTGTAGTTCGCCCCACCACCGGTAAATATTAATTTTCGGGGTTGGCCAAGGCTTGCGACAAATTTGGCAAGCCTTTTGGCTACTGTTTTAAATAACCCCGCTACTACTTCTCTTTTAGGAGTTCCACGGGCAAGCAACGAGATAACTTCAGATTCGGCAAAGACAGTGCACATGGAATTTATAGGAACTGCCTTAACTTCATTAACCAAAACCTCATCCTGGAATTCATCCCCAATTGCCGCTAAAATTACTTCTAAAAATCTGCCCGTTCCAGCAGCACATTTATCATTCATTAAAAAATTAACTACCCTTCCTTGACCATCCTTTTTAATTATTTTAGCATCCTGACCGCCTAAATCTAAGATAAATTCAACCTCGGGAAATAATTCATGGCAGCCCTTGGCCTGACAGGTTATTTCCGTTACAACTTTTCCCCGGTTAAAAGCCACCCGACCGTAACCGGTAACTACCAATCGTTGAATATCCTCTCCTGTCTCTCTTAAGATAGCCTCTCCGGCTTTCACCGGTTCAAATTTAGTGGGAATAATCTTAAAAAGAAGGCTTCCATCCTCTCTTATAATTACTAATTTCGTATTGGTAGAACCTAAATCTAATCCTGCAAACACTATTTTATCATCTCCAAAAAGGCTTCAATCCGGGTTTTTAACTGCCCCTGGTCTTCATCGGAAAAGTCGCTTTCTAACTTTAATACCGGAATGTTGCGATTCTCCAGCTCCCTGCTAACGAAGTAACTTTCCACTCCATAGGGTTGACAAAACTGCAAAGAATAGTGAATTACCCCGTCTACTTGTAATTTATTAGCCAGCCCTAAAAGGTCCTCTATACGGCCAGGGTTGGGGGTAAAGCAAGCACAATTTACCTTTAAAGATCTTGCTGCAATATTTTTTAACATTCCGTCCATGTCATCGGCTGGTTCTACTAAATCCTTAAAATACCTTTCCCCGGTACAAGTTTCCTCTCCCACTACCACTCCGCCGGCTCCTTCAATTAAGGCATGGATTTTCCAGTGGGGTATGGGCTGAGGGGTACCGGTAATTAAGATTCTCGGGGCATCTTTGGGAGCTACCCCTTCCCCCCGGGCAACCCTTTCTTCTAATTCGTCACAGAGTTCGTTTACCTTGGAAGCAAATCGTTCAGGGTCATCAAAAAAGGCCAATTGATTAATTAAAAGGACATCCAAGCCATGGATAGGAGCAGGGTTATGTTTTCTTAAATCCGAAAGCCTTTTTAAGGCTTGTCGTTTTTTGTTTATTTTTTCAATTCCTTCTCTTAAGTTTTCGGCATTTAATTTAACTCCAGTCGTTTCTTCCACAAATCGCACAAAATCTTTAATTTCAGCTTCCCAAAATTCTCGGTCTCGTGCTTCTTTTTTCTGGGGAAGTTCCATCACATGCACTGGAATATATTCATTTAAAATCTCCCAGGCTTTTTTCTTGCCATCACAAGTAGTTTCCCCTACTACACAATCCGCCACCTGGAAATATGGACAAATTCTCTCAATTTTAAAGCCCATTGCTGATTTAATAAGCGGACAAAGATTGCGGGGCAAGACCGTCTCCCCTGCCGGAATTGGATACTGCGCACCGGCGCAAAGGCCTATGCAAGCACTGCCGGTAGCATTAATAATTTCCTCCGGAACATAAACGCAAAAAGTCGCAAACACTTTTTTACCTGCATGTTTTAAGTTGTAAAGCTCGTGCACTCTAATTCCATGAATATCCCCTACTACCGCATCAAAGTAGTCCATTTTTTTAGGTCGATTGGGTCGATTTAAAAAAAGTTCGGTATAAACCCCCGGCACCGGAGCCAAAAATTCATCGTGTTTCTCCAAATCAACATTCAAAGTCTTCCACAGTTCTCGATTGTCCATAGCTCTCCTCCTTTTTTAAAGGGAGGAAGTGGGAATCGAACCAAACCCCCAAAATTGTCCATTGGATTTAAAGTCCTCCGGGGCAACCAGACCCTCCCCTCCCCAAAAGTTTATAATTTTTTTCACAATTAATCTTATATTAATTGTTTTTATTTGTAAAATTCCATTTTTTTATTTTTACTTCGCGTAAGTATTGCAAAATGGAATAAAAAAACCGGAAGACGTTCCTTCCGGCTAACCAACTTTTTTCTGGATTAAAGATTTATTTTTCTTTAAAATCGCTAAAGTCCTCAGCATTTCATTCCGCATGATAGTTAAACCTTCATCCACACCCATGCCAGGCTTTACTAAGAGCTGATCCGGCCCTGTAGCAAGGCCCACGTGAACCGAAACCTTAGCCGATATATCGGTTTCGTTGCAGCTGCCACCCAAATAGGCACCGATACCATTTCCCTTGGCATATAAAACCGCATCAATAATATCGTTTACCCCCCCTAAGTCCGGGGATTTAATTTGGACCATTAAACCTGCCCGCGCATCCACAAATTCTTTGATATCAGCAAGGTTGTTACACCATTCATCAGCTACAACAACTACTTTACTACCTAAGGAATAAAGCTTCTCTTGCAAATACCTTAACCCTTCAATTTGCCGTTCCTTTGAGCCAAGATCCACCGGTCCCTCCACTCTTAAAAGATGCGGATAAACCCTTTCTTCCAATCTCGCTAAGTATTCGGCTACCTGGTCTAAATTATCACTAAAGACAATTCCGAGGGTACCGTAAACGTCAAAATGAAATATCGGCAGGTAGTCAGGATCCCCTAAGACTTTTACCCGCTGTTTTAACCACAGGGCGTATTCGGTCAAATCTTTCCCTTCTGCACCGATTTTCGAGGGGTGATTAAATAAACCATGGGGTAAGACATCCACCCGTTTTAATATCATTTTATCAGCATTGGTATAGCGGTCGTCCCCCGATTGGGCAAAGAGCGGTACAGGATTTAATAAAAGCTTTAAGCCATATTCTTTAGCAATTACCTCCGCCATGGTAGAGTGGTTAATCTTTGCTACCGCATCTAACAACGCCTGGGTTAACCCGTAACGTAAGGCAGTGTGATATTTTTTTCCCTGTTTATCGGTAAGATTATCAAAATACCAAGCCGCTTCTTTAAAGCTAAGGAGGTTATAGCCAACTAACTTAGGCTTTATTTCCTCTTCCAAAACTCTTAAAAAATTGTCCGCTAAAAACACAGGATCCCGGCCGTCTACTCCGGAATACTGCACCGCAACGCAGTCTCCCACCGCAATTTCTCCGTTTTCTAAAAAAAGCATAATAGATACCGCTTCGCCACCCTGGCGTATCCTGGAAAAACCTGGGGTTAAAGGTTCGCCTTTATAAGTAAAGCCATCAGCTACGGCTCCGCTTTTAATTGCTTTTTGGTCATCAAAATAAAAACCAGAACTGCCTTTGACAAAAAGTACATCGTTAATCAGCATGACATCGACCCCATTTCTGTATTTTGTATACAGTATAATTTTATCCATATTTAATTTTTAATGCAAGCTACTTTTAAAGATTTTTAAAAATTAATGATTTTTATTTCTTCTTATACAAGGAATAAAAGATATAATATTGAATATATATATTAGTTTAGTATTGAATATTTATTTTAGTTTAGTTTACGAATCGGTCCCGAGAAAGGAGTAAAGCTATGAATAATACTTTCTTAAAAGCTTGCCGCCGGGAAGAAACTTCCTATACCCCGGTTTGGCTCATGCGTCAGGCCGGCCGCTACATGGCCGAATATATGGAAATTAGAAGTAAATACTCTTTTTTAGAAATGTGCAAAACCCCCGAACTGGCAGTAGAGGTAACGCTGCAGCCGGTAAGAAAGTTAGGGGTCGATGCCGCAATCTTGTTTGCCGATATTCTTTTACCCTTGGAGGGAATGGGCATTGGCTTTCGCTTTGCTAAAGATGAAGGTCCGGTAATCGAAAATCCCGTTCGAACCATAGATGATGTGAAAAAAGTTCGGATAATTACCCCTGAAGAAGATGTGCCGTATGTTTTAGAAGCTATAAAAATATTACGCCGGGAGCTTGCTGACAAAGTTCCGCTTATTGGCTTTTCTGGCGCTCCCTTTACTTTAGCAAGTTATATTATAGAAGGGGGCGGTTCCAAAACTTACGTCCAGTGTAAAAGACTTATGTGGGAAGCGCCGGAAGCCTGGCATGAACTTTTAAGCAAGATTGCCGAATCCACGGTGCGTTACTTAAAAGCCCAAATTGCAGCCGGAGCTCAAGCGGTTCAGGTTTTTGATTCCTGGGTGGGAACGCTTTCTCCCCAAGATTATAAAAAATATGTCCTGCCCCACAGCAAATATGTTTTTGATAATTTAAAAGATGCCGGCGTTCCGGTCATCCACTTCGCTAACAATGCCGGCAGCATGTTAGAATTAATTGCTGCCGCTGGAGGGGATGTAGTAGGCCTTGACTGGCGGGTAAATTTGGATACCGCCTGGCAGACCGTAGGCTTTGACCGGGGAGTGCAAGGAAATCTTGATCCTATAGCTCTCTTTGCTCCCAAGGAAGTTATTCGGAAAAAAGTAAAAGACATTTTAATAAAAGCCGGCAAACGCCCGGGACATATCTTTAACTTAGGTCACGGCATTCATAAGGAAACTCCGGTGGAAAAAGCTCAGTATCTGGTGGAAGTAGTCCACGAATTAAGCAGCTTAAGTTATGAAGAACTTTTGGAGGCTTAAAAATGAAGGCCGTAGTTTTAGTAGCCTTTGGCTGCCCGGATAGCCTTGAAAATATTGGTCCCTTTATGTCTAAAATTATGGGCAAAATCCCCCCGCCGCCGGTGGTAGCTGCAGTCCGCGGCCGCTATGAAAGAATTGGCGGAAAGTCTCCTTTAACTGAAATAACCCAAAAACAAGCCAAAGCTTTAAAGGTAGAACTTGGGGAAGGTTACCTGGTAGATTTTGCTTACCAGTACTGGTCGCCGGAAATTCCAGAGGTTGTTTCTAAGCTTGTTTTAAAAGGGGTAAAAGTAATTTATTTTCTGCCAATGTCTTCTTTTAATTCCAGCGTTTCCACCGGAGCTTATCAAAAAACTATTAAAAGCTTGGAAAATCGGTTTCCTACCGTTAAGTTTTTTTTTAGCGGGGGATTGGCTTATGAACCACTCTTTATAGAAGCTCACCGGGACCTTTTGCAGAAAGCCCTAAAGACTTATTCTCCGGAGGATTCCGGTATAATTTTTACCGCCCATAGTTTACCAAAAAACGCCATAGAAAAGGGAGATCCCTACTTTGATGAATTTTTAACCGCTGCAAAGAAGTTAGGGAGTTCTTTCCCTTTTCCCTGGGCGTACGCTTTTCAAAGTAAAGGTAAGTCCCAAGGGGAATGGCTTTCCCCGGGGGTCGAAGAAGTAATTGCCGAATTCACCACCAAAGGAATAAAAAATATTGTCATAGACCCTATTGGTTTTGTTGCCGATCATGTTGAAACCCTTTACGATTTAGATATTGAGCTTAAAGAAAAATTTTCTGACGTTAATATTAAACGGCTTTCAGCCTTAAACACTCATCCATATTTTATCAAAGCTTTAAAGCAGCTGGTCTTAAAACTGGAGGGATAAAATTGTCTGATTTCTTGGTTATAGGCGGTGGTATAGCCGG
Organism: Carboxydothermus pertinax; assembly: GCF_001950255.1. Taxonomy (NCBI): domain Bacteria; kingdom Bacillati; phylum Bacillota; class Clostridia; order Thermoanaerobacterales; family Thermoanaerobacteraceae; genus Carboxydothermus; species Carboxydothermus pertinax. The sequence continues at coordinate 23,141 of NZ_BDJK01000043.1, read as the reverse complement.
TCTTGCTGCTGCCTATGAACTTTTTCGGGAAGGACAGGATTTTATCTTAATTGAGGAAGACAATTATTTTGGCGGAAAAGTTAAAACTAACTTAAGAGATGGCTTTGTTATTGAAGGCGGCCCCGACTGTTTTTTATCAGAAAAACCGCAGGTGTTTCAAATTGCCCGGGAGTTAAAATTTGAAGATAAAATAATTGGCACTAATGACGAATTTAAAGGTACTTATATTCTTTCTAAAGGTCGGCTCCACGAACTTCCCGAAGGCCTGATGATGATGGTACCAACCAAAATTATTCCTTTTGTTTTAAGCCCCTTAATTTCCTGGCCGGGAAAAATCCGCATGGGCTTAGACTTATTTATTCCCCCAAAAAAAGATGATAGTGATGAAAGTTTATACAGCTTTGTCACCCGGCGCCTCGGGAGGGAAGCTTTAGAAAAAATTGCTGAGCCACTAATTGGCGGCATTCACGCCGGTACCCCTGAAGAAATGAGTATTAAAGCAACTTTTCCCCGTTTCGTGGAAATGGAAAAAAAATACGGCAGCTTAATCAAAGGAATGCTTACCGCCAAAGCTCAAGCGGTTAAAAAACCAAAAACAAAGTCAAAAACCACGTATTTCATGAGCTTTCAAAAAGGGATGGGGGAACTTGCCGAAAATATAGTGGCAAATCTTCCAGAATATAAACTTTTTTCCGGCAAAAAAGCCATTAAGATTTCTTATAAAAATGGAAAATACCAGACCTTTTTAAGTGACGGAGAAGTAATTGAAAGTAACCATGTTATCTTAGCGGTACCTTCATATGTTGCCGCCGAGCTTCTTGAAGAACTAAACAGCGACCTTGCCGGGCTTTTAACTCAAACCGGTTTTGCTTCTTCGGCTACTATTACTTTAGCTTACAAAAAAGCTGATTGGCCTTTTGCAGTAAATTCCTTTGGTTTTGTTGTACCGCGAATTGAAAAGCGTCATCTTATGGCGATTACCTATAGTTCGGTCAAATGGAACCACCGGGTACCCTCTGAGGACTACCTATTAGTCCGTGGCTTTTTAGGCGGGGCGGTAAATCAGGAAGATGTATTTTTACCGGAAAAGGATATGGTCGATCTTGTTTTAAGAGAAATAAAAGATATTCTTGGGGTTCAAGCCAAGCCGCTTTTTTACGAAATCTTTCGCTGGCCTAAAGGTATGGCCCAGTATAAGGTTGGCCACTTAGAACGCTTGGCAAAAATTGATAAGCTGGTAGAGGAAATGCCGGGCCTCGCTCTAGCCGGCAGCTCCTACCGGGGAATTGGCGTTCCTGACTGCATAAAAAGCGGCCGGGAAGCGGTAAGACGCCTCTTAAATAATATTTCTTAAAATTAGATCTGGAAAAAGCCAAATTACTTAATAAAGTAGAGAGGGTGAATATCGTATAAATATTCACCCTCTTTTTTAAGTAGACTAATTTAAAAAACTTTAGCCATTCTTTCTTCCAGGAGGAACGAAACTTCGCTTGAGGCAAAGCTTCCCATTTCCCGCATAACTTTAGTCGCGGCTTCTAAGAAGAAAGCTCCAAATACTCCTCCGGTGCCCTCTCCAAGGCGCATTTTTAAGTTGAGATAGGGGGTTAAACCTAAATATTCCATCATTAATTTATGCCCCGGTTCTTCGGATAAATGGGAAGGGAAGAGAAAATTTCTTACTTCATTTTTTAAGGTAACGGCTAACATTGCCGCTGCCGTAGAAATAAAACCGTCAATTACTACCGGCACTCTTTGAGCTGCTGCCCCAAGAATTAAACCGGTAAGGCCTCCTATTTCAAACCCGCCAACCTTGGAAAGAACATCAACGGCATCGGTTTTATCCGGCCGATTTATCTTTATCCCTTTATTAATAACCTCTATTTTCTTCTTGAAAATTTCCGCGTTAATTCCCGTTCCCCGGCCCACTGCCTGTTCCACGGGTATATCCATTAAAACCGCTAAAATAGCTGCCGAAGGGGTAGTATTGCCTATTCCCATATCCCCGGTGATTAGAACCTTACTTCCAGCGGCAATCAAATCCTTTGCCACCTCAATCCCCGCCAGTATTGCCTTTATAGCATCTTCCCGGGACATTGCCGGTCCTAAAGTAAAATCGGCGGTACCAGGACGTACTTTTTTGACAATGAGTCCGGGTAAATTAAGATCCTCCTTTATTCCCATATCGACAACCTTAACTTCCACCCCTGTGTGTCTTCCTAAAACGTTAATTCCGGCGAGGCCTTTTAGAAAACAACGGGTCATCTGCGCCGTAACTTCCACCGGCGCTACACTTATTGTATGCTCGGTTACCCCGTGGTCACCGGCCATTACTACAACCGTTTTTTTGGATAAATCAGGAGCCAGTTCCCCGGTAATCCCGGCTAATTTCACCGCCATTTCCTCTAAAACCCCAAGGCTTCCCGGCGGCTTAATTAAGCCGTCTAAGTGTTTTTGCGCTTTTTCCATGGGTTCTGGGTAAAGCTCTCCAATTTGGTTTAAAACTTCTGTTAACATAATCCATCTCCCCCTTAAAGCTATAAATTTAAAAGCCCACAGCAGTAGTACTGCTGTGGGCTTTACCATCACCCACGCCCAAGCGGTATCGCCGAACCGCTAAAGCTCCACCTTTTGGCAGGTCTTCTGGCTCCCGGGTCATAGCTTTTTGGTAAGACCTTCCCGCAAAAAGCAGTGGCCATACCAGCTCACCGGTTACAGCGGCGGGACCGCGCAGGATTCGCACCTGACTTCCCTATTCTCCCCTAAAGGGGCACCAAAAGGCATTTATGAAGTTTTTTATTATCATTTCGCTATTTTTTTAAAAATTCCTTTTTTTGTCCATTAAATTTTTAATACGGCCAGGGATAAGTTAAATAACCATGTTTTAAAAGGCAATTCCTTAAAGCAATGCCACCAATTAGTTGAGCAACCGCAAGGGCCCCAAATCCCCAGGACAAAAAGTTTCCGGTAAAGAACATATAACCGCTAAGAATTAACGGAAAAAGTAAACCCACTACTAAAAAGCCCACTTGAAAATTAAATTTCTTCCACATTTCATGAAAACCGTACTGGGCTTCTACCGGGCCGTTATGGGCATGCTCATAAAAAGCAATGAAACCTCCCGAAATCACCAGATTTGCCATAAACACTGCTAAGTTAAAAATAAACGCGAAAATCTCTGAACCCGGGCCAAACATAGCCGGCACAGCAGAAAAAGCAACCCCAAAACTATTTATTAAAAACAATACCGGCAAAAGAGGTGTATGCCACAGAGGCACTGACACCGGAGCAGAAATCAAGCCTCCGGAAATCACCGGAAATAAGAATCCGGCTAAAGCTCCTATACCGCCAAACAAAAGCCGTAAGCTTTCCAAGACCGGTATAGAAACGTAAAACGGCAAAACATATAACAAAGCACCGCCAAAACTTAAAGCAATTAAAACTACGTCCCAGGAAATCCCGGAGGTTTTAATATTATTTAAAGAATATATCGCATTTAGTGGCCGCTCTAAGTCAAGAAAAAGAAGGGTCAAACCCGCCAAGGCAAAAAATCCCATCCCAATAAGCATGCCGTAATTTCCAACGATAGACCAGCTAAAAAGGTAATGCAAAATAAACGAAAGAGAAATAAACGCCCCACCTATACCTCCCAGCAGCAAGTAAACCGCTAAAGGCCACTCATAAGCTTCCTGGCGTTCAAAAGGTAGAGTATTTTCAACTGACATCGGCTGTCCCCCCTTTAGTAAATATAAAAGACCTTGGGTTTGGTATTTAAATCCGGTCTTAAAGGCTTAGCAATTCCTGCAGCCACCAGTTTGGCCACTTCGCTATTGGGGTCATCTAAGTCCCCAAAAATCCTGGCTTTTGCCGGACAGGTAGCCACACAAGCTGGCTCCAGGCCTCTTTCTACCCGGTCAAAGCAAAAAGTACACTTGTCAATATGCACCACATTATGCTGGGATAATTCTCCGTGAATTTCTAGGTTTTTGGCAACATCGTTCTTATCATAAACATACCGGGCCCCATAAGGGCAGGCTGCCATACAGGCTTTACAACCAAGGCAGGTATCGTAGTTTACAAGGATGCTGCCATTTTCATCCCGGATCGTTGCCTGAGATGGACAAATGGTTAAGCAGGCCGGTTCTTCACAGTGCATACAAATTGTTGGAACAAAATGCCGGCCGGTATTGGGATATTCCCCTTTTTCGATATCCAACACCCGGGTGCGCCATTTATCGGACCAGTAAGGGGTCTGGTTTTCGGTGGCACAGGCAGCACTGCAAGCCTGACAGCCGACGCAGGTTCGAAGGTCAATTACCATTCCGTAGCGTGCCATTGTTCTCCTCCTTACTTTATTATCCTTACAGTAAATTCCTGAGACTTAAAACCGGTCACAAAAGGTTCAACTTTGTAAGGCACTAAATTGTTTATAGGTGTACCAACCCCCGCTGTATTTTCTAACATGGGGTTTTTCGTACCAAAGCTTGAAGCAATAAACACGGTATCCGGCCGCACCATCTCCGTTAAGAACACTACTGCTTTGGCGGAATACTCCGGATTTTGAACGTTTTCCAGTACTACCACATCGCCATCTTTTAGTTTTAAGCTTTGGCCTTTTTTCCGGTTAACCCATACCCCTAAAAACTTCCCACCTTTTACTTTAGACAACGCCATTAAAAGCGGGTTGTTGGAGTTGGTAGAAGCATAAGACACTGTTGGTACTTTTCCGTAAACAAAGTGAAACTCGTTAGCCGCAAGTTTTACTTCTTTTGTTTCCGGCGGAATATAAACAAGTCCCGGATCCCAGTTTTTCTGATAACCATACATTTGGACAAAACCCGCCATTAAATAGGAGTAGAACTCCAGCCGCCCGGACATGGTAGGAACCGGCAGGTGTTTTAAAAGGGTTCCATGCTCCATTAACTGTTCCTTGGTTTCTACTAAGATAACTCCTTTTTCCCGCATTTCTTGTTCGAGCTTTTCAGGAGTGGTTTTTAGCATCTTGGCATAATGTTTAAACGAAACGTTACGCATGGCCCGGGTAAAGGTTTGTTTTCCTTCTAAAGCTTTACCCACTTCCTGTTTAATGTCTTCATGGTCAAAGCCAGCTAAAGCCGCTACCGTGGCCATGAATTTTTCTAAGTTTCCAAAGCCAATGGCAAACTCAAATAAAATATCTGCGGTACCTTTAGCCTGCTCTGGTCCATCTACTGCTTTAAACCGTGTGGTATAAGCTAAATCCGGCGAGGGACCTGCTCCATAAATAAACGGTTCATCCCGCTCGATATAGTTTAAGTTAGGTAAGATAACGTCCGCATATAAGGTAGTATCGGAGGGCAACACGTCAACAGCCACCACAAGAGCCAGGTTAGGATTGGTTAGGATTTCCTGCCAGCGGCTTTCGGGATAGTAGTGGCGAATTGGGTTCGAGGCATTTAAGATAATTGTTTTAATGCGGTACGGCTCACCGTTAAATATTAATTTACCTTCAACTGCCTCTTTTATACCGTAATCGGAAAAGGCGGGAAAAACAATAGTTTCCTTGCCTTCGGCTTTATCCTGCATAACCTTGGCGATAGCATAATGGGGATGACCATGATACCAGGAATTAGGATCAAAAAGTATTCCTGAGGCTTTTAAGGGGAATTGGATTCCCGGAAGATACAATACCGGCCCTTCCTCCCCGGCTTTCATTTTTTCCATCGCCTGCATAATTTTTTCCCGGTATTCGGCCGACATTAGCCAGCCGCCAGCAGTATCAATACCGCCAACTAAAGCTTGCAGCATCGCCTGAAGTCTTCTAGTATTAATAACGTTTTCATAGCGAGCACCGTGCCAGCCGGGATCCATCATCGCCGGCCTAATCATCCCAAATTCCACCGCAATTCTTTCAATAGTTTCGGCAGGAATTCCGGTTTCCTCAGCCGCCCATGCGGGAGTATATGGTGCCGATTGTTCTATTAAAAGTTCAAAAACAGTTTTTAATTTCTGGCCGTTAAAGGTTACTCCCTCCGGTAAAGTTAAGGCCGGTCGAATACTTTTCCCCTCCACATCGGTATAATTATGGTTAAAGTAACCAGGAATTTTCCGAATTTCTCCGGAAATTTCATCATAAACAAAAAAGGCTTTGGGATATCCCTGCTCGTTTTGCTCCATAAAGGGCACAAACATACCTTGATGTTCAATCATTAAAAACGGCATGTTGGTATGCTTGACCACATATTCCCGTTCAAAAAGCCCGCGCCGCAAAATAACATTAATCATTGCCAAGAAAAAGGCACTATCGGTTCCCGGTTTAATGGGAAGCCACTCGTCAGCCTTGGCCGCCAATTCCGAAAGCCTGGGGTCTAATACAACAATTTTTGCTCCCCTTTTTTTAGCCTCGGCCAGTCTAACCAGGCGGCTGGTAGAAGCGGCAGCAACTCCGGAATTGGTCATAGAAAAGATAATATACTTGGCGTTTTCAAAATCCGCTAAAACTTCATCGTGGATGTTAAAGTTACCAGTAACCATATCGGTTCCCAAATGGCCGCTGGCCACACACTGCTGCATTGGAGCTGCTACAATATTGGGGATACCGTTAGCAATGGCAAAGCCCAGAGCTAAAGGCATATAGAAAACACAGGAGGTCCATCCGCCCATCATGGTAATTTCCCAGGGCATAACCTGGTGTTCCTGCATTTTCTGCATAATGTAGCCATAAGCTTCTTCCCAGGTAGCCGGTTTAAAGTTCCATTCACCCCGTTTACTTCCCGGAACCCGGATTAAAGGTGTAGTAAGCCTGGCTTTGTCATAAGTCTGGCGAAAACCAGCCTGTCCCCGGGCACAAGCTTTTCCCCGGTTAAGAGGACTCCTTTCATTACCATCAATTTTTACCGCAACCTTTTTCCCGTTAGTCTCTTTTACACCTACTTTCAGGTTGCAGACAGTGGAACAAAAGTTGCAGATTGTTGGTACCCACTCCACCTCCCTTGAGGAAGAGCCTTGTTTCTTCTTTACTTCCTCCACCTTTTTTGGATTCATGCAACCAAAAACCCCCTTAGTTTAAACTATAAACCTTCTCTTTAAGGATACTTTATTTAATGGTCAAGAGCAAAAGGCAAATTTCGTATATTCTTGTGCTTTTTTTCGCTATATCTTGCTTTTTTATTATTAAGCCTGCTTTTTCGCATATTTTGATAATAATTTTGTAAATTTACGCTATTATTAAATTATTTTTTTAAAAAAATTTACTATCCCCTATTGTTAAAAAAGGAGAAATAGTTTATAATACCAGAAAATTGGAATTGTAGTTTTGTAGGATGGGTAGTTTAGATTGTAGGACAAAGCAGGATGGTAGGAAGGGAGAATATATTAGTATACTCCCTTGGGGAGTTTTTTTACTTTTCGCCCTTCCTCCCTGCAAAATTTTCCAAGGGAGGTTTTTTATTTATGATTGTGGTTTTTAAAAAATCCGCTACCCGCGAACAAATTGAAGCAGTAAGAGAAAGGCTTTTAGCTTCCGGGCTTACCCCACATCTCTCCGAAGGGGTTGAGCGAACTATTATCGGGATTATCGGCGATAAACGGAATTTAGCCGATTTAAACCTGGAATTAATGCCGGGGGTAGACACTTTAGTCCCAATCTTAAAGCCGTACAAACTTGCGAGCAAAGAGTTTCGGGAAAAAACAGAAATTAAAGTTAAGGGAGAAATAATCAGTCCTGATAATTTTATCATTATTGCAGGGCCCTGCGCCGTTGAAAGTAAAGAAAATCTGCGCCTTATTGCTCAGTTTGCCAAAAATAAAGGTGTCAAGTTTTTACGAGGTGGTACTTTTAAGCCCAGAACTTCACCCTACTCTTTCCAGGGATTAGGCGAGGAAGGAGTAAACATCTTACACGAAATTGGTCAAGAATACGGTTTAATAACTGTCACGGAAGTGTTAGAAGTCAAAGACGTCGAATTTGTGGCCAAGAAAATTGATATTCTTCAAGTTGGGGCCAGAAACATGCAAAACTTTGCTCTTTTAAAAGAATTATCCCAAGTACAAAATCCTGTAATCTTAAAACGGGGACTGTCCGCAACCATTGAAGAGTGGTTATTAGCCGCCGAATACCTGTTAGCAGGAGGAAACCAAAAAGTTATTTTATGTGAGCGCGGGATAAGAACCTTTGAAACTGCTACCCGTAACACTCTAGATTTAAGTGCAGTAGCCTTAGTCAAGCAGTTGTCTCATCTTCCGGTAATCGTTGATCCCAGCCACGCAACAGGCAAAAGAGAGCTAATTTTGCCTTTATCCCGGGCAGCTTTAGCCCTTGGAGCCGATGGCCTTATGGTTGAAATTCATCCTGAACCGGAAAAAGCTTTATCTGATGGTGCCCAATCTTTAAATTTTCAAGAGTTCTCCGAGCTTTACGACGAGCTAATAACCTTACAGCAGGTCCTGGAGGAGTTTTAATAATGAACAAGATCAAAATAGGCATTGTTGGCTTAGGCTTAATAGGTGGGAGCCTGGCCCGGGCCTTTAGCCACCTGGGCTATCAAGTTTATGGTATTGATAAAAATCCTCAATATGTTGAGCTTGCTTTTGAGGAAAAGGTAATAGTAAATAATAAATCGGATATGAACCTTTTGACTAACTGTGATGTGGTTTTTCTGGCAACCCCCCCCGAAATAACCTTAAATCTCATTCCAACTCTAAATATTTTAAATCGTAATACCATAATTACCGATACTGCCAGCATAAAAGGGGAAATCATGAAATACGCCAACGAAACACTGGGAACATGCCGGTATTTTATTGGTGGTCATCCCCTAACGGGTATGGAAAAGGCAGGTTTTACCGCCGGACACCGTTTTCTTTTTGAAAACAGCTATTACTTTCTAACTCCTGAAGCCAATACACCAAAAGAAGTGGTTGAAAAATTAAAATCTCTTTTAGAAGAAATAGGCGCCTTGGTAATCATTACCGACGCCCAAACTCATGACCAGTTAACGGCTCAATTAAGCCATCTACCCCACGCCATAGCCTTTTCGTTATGTCGAATGTGCCAAAAGGAAGAAGAAAAAGATTTATTAATGAAACTTGCCGCTGGTGGTTTTAGAGACCTTACCCGCATTGCTTCCTCAAGCCCGGAACTCTGGGGGGAAATTTTGTTATACAACCAGGAGGAAGTTATAAATAGCATAAATTTATTTATCGAAGAACTTCTCACTTTAAAAGAATTAATTATCGCTAAAAACAAAAAAGCTTTAATAAATTTCTTAAACGAAGGTCGGGAATTTCGTATAAACTTAAGCCAAAACGGCAAAGGTTATCTCCTTCCCCTTTACGACCTTACTGCCAATATCCCCGATCGCCCGGGTATGCTAGCAAAAGTAACCGGTTTATTGGCACGCTTTCGAATCAACATTAAAGATATTGAAATCTTAAAAGCCCGGGAAGGCGACGGAGGAGTCTTAAGACTTTCCTTTGCTACCTTTGAAGAGCGACAAAAAGCTTATCTTCTTTTAGAAAAAAAAGGCTTTAAACCAGTTTTACGGTGATTTTCTTTAGGAGGTGTAAATCGGTGGAAGTTGTAAAAGGTATAAGAGGCGCTATTACAGTTACAGAAAATTCAGCAGAAGCTATTGAGGAGCAAACAAAAAAACTATTAACCGAAATTTTTTTGCAAAATAATCTCAAAAAAGAAAAGATAATTTCCATCTTTTTTACTTTAACTCCCGACTTAAACGCCCAATTTCCGGCAACAGCAGCTCGCAAAGCGGGACTTACAGAGGTACCCCTTCTTTGTGCCCAGGAAATAGCTGTTCCTGGAAGCCTTAAAAAAGTAATTCGAATTTTAATTCTTACCTATCTCCCTGAAAACCAAAAGGTACATCATCTTTATCTTGAAGGAGCTAAAGTTTTACGGCCTGATTTTTAAAAAGTAATAGCTCCCGGGAGCTCCTCTAAGCGGTCATAAAATTGCTCGTAGGAAACCTCTACATCAGTTAATCCAAAAAAAGAAGCAAATTTTTCCATATTTTTTTTATTTAATTTATTTTTCCCCTGTAAAAATGCTAAAAACTCGGCAAAAGTATTGTTAGGTGTCAGAATAGCTTCATAAATTTCTTTTAATTCTTCCCGGCCATAATCTTCAGGCTCAAAGCCTGCAATAGGATCGTTGTAAAACTCATCCACCACTTTGCCGTCAGAATACAAGATAAAACTCCAGCTTTTATCCCCATCGGATTCGAGAAAAAATGCTTTGGTTTGCAAGACAAGCGTTAACTCTTCGATAATTTTTTCACCTAAGGACGAATTTTCAAATAAAATTGTCACCCATTGGCCCCGTTGGGGTAACATAATTACCTGGCTTTCCTTTTTCCTTTCGGCAATAAATTCTTTAATAAAATTATAATCATAGCTTCTAACCTGAAAATTTTCAAAGTACATTTTCCTTATCACCTTCTATTTATAAAGTTTTATTCTTTGCATAACCTTTTTAACTTTATTTTAACTATTTCACCCTAGTTCCATTAACATTTTAAGTGTATATTATTATTCGATGCCATAACATACCCCATTCTTTCCAATACCCCTTTAGGGGTATTAATTTTATTCCCCCATTAATAAAGCCTCCAGAATCTGGAGGTTTGCTTTTTCATTTTGCGATGTAGCCTTTTTCTCTTCTGCCCGTTGAATTTGCGGAAGCGCACTCCCATACTCCCCACAAATATCTACTCCCCAAATTCTATATTTATTTTTTAGCATGGCAAGGACTTTAAGTAACTGTTTTAACCTTAACTCCCCTTGCTCCCAGGTAGTAGTCGAATCAAGGGGATGTAAAACGTCTTTATCAATGCTAATATAAATATCCGAAATTTTAAGAGTTTCTTCTATTTTAGCAAATAACTCATCTTCAGCATAAAATTCGATTGGATATTTCGTAGTCGGTACCTTTTTACCTTTAGGAGCTAACAGTATTATCTTTTCACCTGCTAAATTAGCACCAAAGCTTTTTAACCCTGATAACTCCGTAACACCTACTACCAAAATTTGTTTTACCTTGTCAAGGGCAGCAACATTTAAAAGCCACGACCCACACGAAATATAACCGGAAAAGGTAGGCAAAAAATCGGGATGATTATCAAAAACCACAACACCTAATCGGGGAGCTGGATTATTTTTTACCAGGTAATAAGTAAGGTGATGGAATTCTCCTGTTCCGCAAAAATTTATTCCCAAAACTGTATTCCCTAGTTTCTGGCAGCTAACATGATAATTAGATAAATTAGTCCAAATCTTTAAACGATGATCTCCTGGTAAAGTATAAATTTTGGGTTTGAATTTAAGAAGAAGGTTTTCCTGGACCATTACACTGCCATCCAGGTCAATTACCCCCACATCTTTAAAAACCAAACCCACATTTTCGTCCTCCCTAGCTTAAGGCTTTTAAAAACAATTCCGCACTCCCCCAGTTGGTAGCAATGGGAACATTGTGAACATCACAAACCCGCAATAGGGCCGTTATATCGGGTTCGTGGGGTTGAGCTGTTAGAGGGTCCCGGAAAAAGATAACAAGCTTTATCTCCCCTGACGCCACCATCGCACCAATTTGTTGGTCTCCCCCAAGGGGGCCGGATAAAAAGCGGTGAATTGAAAGTCTAGTATTTTCAGCCAATATTTTTCCGGTAGTTCCGGTAGCATAAAGTTCATGAAGGTCAAAAAATTCTCTATAGGTTTTTACAAACTCCAGAAGATCGTCCTTTTTGTTATCATGGGCTATCAGAGCAATTTTCATATTTCTCCTCCTTAACTTTTTGAAATGGTATAAACAGCAGCCAGTATAAAGACCGCTCCTAAAGTTGATAAAAAAGTAAGCTTTTCCCCTAAGATTACAAAAGCCACAATAACCGCTACTACCGGTTCAACTAAACTTACTATACTAACGGTAGTTGAGGTTAAATAATTCATGCTTTTAAAGTAGAGAATAAAAGGGATAACCGTAGCAAAAATAACAATATATGCTATTCCTACAATATCTCTTAATGCAAAAATTTGCTTTAAAAGACCAACTTTAGGGGGAATTAACAGCCACCAAAAAATTGCGCTAAACAGCCAACCGTATGCTAAAACCGTTAGCGGTGAAAAGCGTTTTAATACTTTTTTACCATAAATAATATAAAAACTCTGGGAAAAAGCTGAAAGCAGACCAGAAATGATACCAATCAAAGGCAGCTTCAGCCCTCCATTTTTGGTAACAATTAAAAAACTTCCCACCATGGCCAAAAAAACGGCCATTAACTTCTTAAAGGTCATCTCTTCGGTTTTAAGTATAAGGCCAAAAATCGCTACAATTACCGGCGATAAATACTGGAGAAAAACCGCTGTCGCCACGTTGGTTAAGCTAATTGTATAAAAATAGGTCATCTGAACTAATCCCAGGCCAAAAATACCTAAAAATAAAAGAGGCAAGATATCATTTGGGGCAATCTTTATTTTTTCTTTTCTGAAAAAAAACCAGAGAAATAATAAAACTGCACTTGCTGTTAGTCGAATTTGCACTAAAACTACTGGGCTCAGGTTATTTATTAATAAATAGCGGGTAACTGTGCCATTAATTCCCCAAAGGGTTGTTGCTAAAACAGCTAAAAAAAGACCTTTCTTAAAATTCTCCTCTCCCAATCCCAAAACCCCCGTTTTTATCAATAATTATATCATTTTTCTCAGGGAAAAAGACAATAAAAAAAGGTGGCTTTTTTGCCACCGGTGGAGGGATTTAAAGAACAGCCCCGCTTTTTGCTTGTCCTTTTTTTCCGTATGAAATTTTAAATGAAGTAAAAGCCTTTTATCCATTACTACTTTAACCTTCCGCAAAATCTTGCATTTCCTTCATTATTTCTCTTACTTATTTCATTGCTGTGTCTAGACTTCGTTTTTACTTTAAGTATTTCAACAATTCTCCCTTAGCTACTTGTCAACTTTTACAGGACTATTGTTTTATGTTTTTTAATTTTTACTTCAATCCGCCCAAGTTCTCTGTTAAGAACTAAAGCGGGAGCTGTTTTTTAAATTCAGGGACAGCTATCGGGAGGAGGGGATTGGGAGTGGGGAGGGGGGGACCTCATTAAATCCTCCCGAGTTGTCCGTACGCTTAAATAATAAATGATAATTGTTACTGTGTTATTAAGACAATGTTAAGTAATTGTTACAAATAATGAGTTTTTTCGACATATTTCGACTTGTCTATTTACCTTTTTCTCCTCTATTATTGTATCTTAATTTTTGTTAAAATGTATATAAATTCCTAAGGAGGTGCTTTTTATATGCTACTTGCCACAAGCGGCCGGCTGGACGGCTACAAAGTTACCAGGTATTTGGGCATTGTAACCGGAGAAGCAATTATGGGAACAAACATCATCCGGGATTTTCTCGCCTCAATAAGTGACATTGTAGGAGGCCGTTCGGGAGCTTATGAACAGCAGCTAGAAGAAGCCCGGCAAATAGTTTTAGCCGAAATGACCGAACGGGCAAAAAGACTTGGCGCTAATGCAGTTATTGGTATATCACTGGATTACGAAAGCATCGGCCAAACCATGTTAATGGTTGTTGCTAACGGAACCGCTGTCTATATTGAACCGGATCTAAGCTAATTTTTCTATTTTTTACCGCTTGCACTGTCTTACATAAAAACTTATAATAGTTTAGCAACAAAAATGAATAGCTGCGAGTAAGCCGGATGACCGCAGGGAAAAATCCCTGAGGAAAGTCCGAGCTCCATAGGGCAGGATGCCGGGTAACGCCCGGTGGAGGCGACTCCAAGGAAAGTGCCACAGAAACATACCGCCGGCGCGAAGCGCCGGTAAGGGTGGAAAGGTGAGGTAAGAGCTCACCAGCGGGCAGGTAACTGTCCGGCTAGGCAAACCCCATCCGGAGCAAGACCAAATAGGGGGACTATAGAGTGGCCCGCTCTGTCCCCGGGTTGGTCGCTTAAGGCCTCTGGCAACAGAGGTCTCAGATAGATGGTCATCCTCGACAGAACTCGGCTTACAGGCTTACTCGCAAAAAAATTTAGTTAATTTTTTATGTCGTTATAAAGCCCATCGGTAGCTATCCTAATCTTTTGGTGGTTGCAGTTATAATTCTTGTACCTTTTTATTAACTAGGGTAATACAACAAACGTTTACAATGCGGACATATCGCACCTTCCCCCTGTCCAAGCTTTAACTTTTTAGTAAGTTCAAAGGGCAAACTCATAAAACAACCGTAACAGGTTTCTTTATCTACTAAAGCCACCGGATTTCCATACTTTTCTTTTAATTCCTTGTATTTTGCATAATAAGGATTTTCCGTAAGTCTTTCTTCTTCTCTGTTAAGCTTTTGCCTTAAAGCTTCTAGATTTCGTCTATATTCTTCCTCTTCAAACTTTATTTCCTCTTGCCACTTTAAAAGCTTGTCTTTTTCGGCAATAAGATTTTCCTTTAGTTTTTTTGCCTCTTCCTTTAACTCTTCTTCCCGGGAAATCATGTCAAGTAAGCGCTCTTCTTTATCGGTCTTTTCATTTTTTAATAATTCAAGTTTAAATTGATACTGTTCTATTTGCTTTAAATTGGTTCCCTCCCCGTAAAGCTTTTGGTCAATTTCTTTAATTTTGTTGGCTAATCCCAACAACTCTCTTTCCAGGCTTTTTATTATCTTTTCAGTCCGGGTTAGCTCATTTTTTAATTCATAATACACATTACGCATATTTTCCCAGGCTTTTCGGGCGTTTTTAAAACTCTGACGGTTTATTGCTATACGGTCATCACCGGCAAGCTTACGTTCCTCTTCTTCTAATAGCATAAATTCATATAACTCACGAATTCGCTGCAAAATATTACCCCCCGAAATTTACCAAATAGTTAAATACCGGCTCCCTTTTCTCCATTATCCACTTTAACCCTTTTACCTTCTGCAAAAGTGGAACTATTAGCTGATAAAATATTTTTTCCGTTTCCCAATGACCGGCATCGATAAAATTTAAACCCGCATCGAGCATCGCAACTGCCTCATGGTACTTTATATCACCGGTAATAAAGACATCGGCACCGGCAAATTTGGCCTTTTGCCAGTAGTTTCCACCAGCACCCGAGACTATCGCCACTTTTCGCGAAAATGAATCCAGATTTCCCCCATATCTCAAATTCTTGAGCTCTAATCTTTCGGCTACAAAAGCCAGTAACTCTTTAAAACTTTTCTTCTTAGTTACGCCTATCCTCCCCATACCACCTAAATACTGTTTATTTTCTAAAGGGTAGATATCATAGGCAACTTCTTCGTAAGGGTGAACTTTTAACATTGCTTTTAGTACCCGGTTTAAAAGTTTTTCTGGGACAATAGTCTCTACTTTTACTTCTTCGACCTTTTCAATTCGCCCCACTTCCCCAATAAACGGACTTGCTCCTTCCAGAGGTAAAAAGGTGCCAGTACCCCGGGTATTAAAGGTACAATGGGAGTAATTACCGATGAAGCCTGCCCCAGCTGCTCCCATTGCCTCTCTAACTATCTCCCAGTGAGATTCTGGCACAAAAACCGAGAGTTTATAAAGTTTTTCATATACTTCCTCCCCTAGCGGTCTTATTTCAGAAAGCTCCAGTAACTCTGCCAGGTAATCATTTAATCCGTCTTTAGCTATGTCTAAATTAGTATGGATACTATAAACCAAAATTTTATTTTCCAATAATTTCAAAAGGGGTAATGATTCAGCTTTATCAAAGGTAAGGGAATTTAGCGGTTTAAAAAAGAGCGGATGGTGGGTAATTATTAGGTCTACTCCTTCCCGCAACGCTAACGCCACTGTATCGGAAGTAATATCTAACGCCAGTAAAATTTTAGTAACTTCTCTCTCAAAATAAATTTGCCAACCAGGATTATCCCACTCGGCAGCAAGTTTTCGGGGAAATTTTTTTTCAATAACCGAAGCTATCTCCTGGGGATGGGCCAATTTGCCAGCACCTCCTCGATAAAAGCTAATATCTCCTTTATCTCACGTATTTTTTCCTCATGCATCTTTTGGGCCCGGCTTAGATTTAGTAAAATTTTTTCATATTTTATTTTTTGCGTTATTAAATATTTTCGCGCTAGCTCATCTCCTCTTCGTATTAATAGAGGCCCTAATCCCAACTCTATTTTGTTTGCAATAGTTATAAATCCTGCTTGGGCTACAATGATTTCGTAAAGCCGGCTTTTTTCTATAACCAGTTCTTCCTCTATAATTTGATAACCGTTAGCCCCAAGCATAATTCGTAAGTCAAAACTATCAGCCATTGGTTGTAAAATTAAGCGAACCTCTCGGGCTACTTCCGGCCTTTTTTTAATTATTTCGGCAATATTATTCCCGCCTATACCGGCAATTACCACACTTTTAACTTCCCCGGGTTTTAAAGGATATAATCCATCCCCCAATCTTAAATCAATTTTGTCTAAAAGGCCGTAATCTACCACAACCTTACGGGCACGGCTTAACGGCATTTCCTTTAAATCAGTTGCAATTACCCGGGGGCAAAGGTTATTTAAAACTAGGTAAATAGGGAGTTGGGCATGATCGGTTCCAATATCCGCTGCCGGTTCCCCGGATATCACATAAGAAGCCATCGTCTTTAATCGTGCCGATAACTGCATGATTCCTCCGTTAGATAATTTATACTTGCAACTATTATACAGTATTTGTACCAAAAAAGGTAGTTAAAAACAAAAAACCCCAAACCTTAGTGGTTTGAGGTTTAATTTTCACTGGTGGGCGGTGACAGGATCGAACTGCCGACCCCCTGCTTGTAAGGCAGGTGCTCTCCCAGCTGAGCTAACCGCCCGTGGTGACCCCACCGGGATTCGAACCCGGGTTACCGCCTTGAAAGGGCGGTGTCTTAGGCCTCTTGACCATGGGGCCACATAACTTAACTTTCGAGCCTTCCGGCTTTAACATGGTGGGCCCACCAGGATTTGAACCTGGGACCTACCGGTTATGAGCCGGCAGCTCTACCGCTGAGCTATGGGCCCGAACTCTTGTGTCCTTGCGACATGATTTATTATAGGAAATATTTTTAGTTTGGTCAAGAAGTTTTTAAAAGATTTTTTAGGTATTCTTTTACTTTTATTCTAGATAATCTTTTAATTTTTTACTCCTACTTGGATGCCGTAGCTTTCTTAGAGCTTTAGCTTCAATTTGTCGAATCCGCTCCCGGGTCACCCCAAAAATTTGCCCAACTTCTTCTAAAGTCCGGGCCCGCCCGTCATCCAAACCAAAGCGAAGTCTTAAGACCTTTTGTTCCCTTTCGGTTAAAGTTTTTAAGACCTCGTCTAACTGCTCGCGCAGCAGTGTAAAAGAAGCTTCCTCTACCGGAGCTTTGGCATCAGGATCTTCGACAAAGTCTCCAAGATGCGAGTCTTCTTCTTCTCCAATTGGAGTTTCTAAAGATACAGGCTCCTGGGCAATTTTCATAATTTCCCGGACTTTATCTACCGAAATGTCCATTTCTTTAGCGATTTCTTCCGGGGTTGGCTCTCTTCCTAGCTCCTGTAAAAGGTTTCGCGACACCCGAATCAATTTATTGATAGTTTCTACCATATGAACCGGGATACGAATGGTCCGTGCCTGATCGGCAATAGCCCGGGTAATAGCCTGGCGAATCCACCAGGTAGCATATGTGGAAAATTTATAGCCTTTGCGGTAGTCAAATTTTTCTACCGCTTTTAATAAACCAAGATTCCCTTCCTGAATTAAATCCAAAAACAGCATACCCCTGCCTACATACCGTTTGGCAATACTTACCACCAGGCGTAAGTTGGCTTCTGCCAACTTTCTTTTGGCTTCTTCGTCGCCCTCTTCCTTCCTTTTGGCAAGCTCAATTTCTTCTTCCGGTGTCAGCAAGGGAACGCGGCCGATTTCCTTTAAATACATCCGGACTGGATCGTCAATAGCAATCCCTTCCGGTATGGTTAAATCCAAATCGACCTCGTCAACAATGTCGGAAGGTTTAAAATCTACATCACCATCTAAATTATCAATGGGGTCAATTTCTAACTCTGGTACTTCCGGCACCACTTCTATACCCTGGTTTGCAAGGTATTCATACAGTTCATCGATCTGCTCCGAGTTTAAATCAACATTTTGCAAAGTGTCGAGCAAATCATTATATGTCAAAACCCCGCGTTTTTTGCCTTTCTCAACAATTTCCATGAGTTTTTCGCTTTGCATTATTTCCTTCATGCCGCATTCCCCCCTTTCTGGGTTAATTTTTTTGAGTTAGTTGTTGAAGTTTATTAATTAATAACTGGAGCTTATCCCAGTTTCCTTCCTTTTCTGCCAGGGAAATTTCCAGGGTTAACTTTTGTATTTGCTGTTTTTTATAATGTTCCTCCAAATACCGAACATATCCTTTATACAAAGTTTTAGGGTCCCCTGGTGGACAATTTATTCGTAAATAGGCCATATAGCTATATAAAGGATCTTCCTGAGTGGGAAGATTATTTTCTTTTAAGCGGATAAATAGTTCTTGGTTTTTTCCTTGAAACTCATAAGAAAAAAAATCTTTAAGAAAATCCTCTCGATATTCAGGATATTCTAATAACATTCCTAGTAACTCTGTTTCAACTTTTAAAAGGCCATAGTTTTTATTTTCATTACTGATATTTTCTCCAAAGCTCGAGTTTTTTAAAGATTTTTCCTCATTTTTGGTAAGTTCCCGGCGAATTTCATCTAATAACGTTCCCTCGCTTAATTGAATTAGACTAGCAATTTTCCCTATTCTTTCGGCAAACAATGCCGGTGATTTGTCATATTCTGCCACAAGGTAAGGAAGAAGCTTTTTTAAGATAGCGGTTTGTTCATTTAAAGTTAAGTTGTTTTTTCCTCTAAGCTCTAGCTCTAAGAAAAACTCCACCGGAGTCAGGGCTTTATTTATTTCCTCCAAAAAAGCATCTTTTCCTCGGTTTTTAATTAACTCATCAGGATCCTTAAACTCCCTTTGTCGAAGTACCTTGACCGTAAGTTCAGACTTATCCCGGACCAGCATTTGGGTAGCTCTTAGAGCAGCTTTTTCTCCCGCCGCATCCTGGTCATAGGCCAGAATTAACTCTTCAATAAACCCATAGTTTTTTAAAAAATTTAAATGCTCTTCGGTAAAAGCAGTTCCCAGGCAAGCAACCACATTTTTTATCCCCGCTTGGTGCAGAGAAATAACATCAAAATAACCTTCTACTAAAATAGCTTGCCTTTTTTCTCTAATAGCAGTACGGGCTTGTTTAAAACCATAAAATAACTTTCCCTTATCAAAGATCACCGACTGTGGCGAATTATAGTATTTGGGTTTTTCATCTCCTAAGGCCCTGCCCCCAAACCCCACCACGCGGCCTTCCCGGTCAAAAATCGGAAAGATAATCCTTCCCGCAAAGCGGTCGTAATAACCTCCGGAATAACTTTTAGCCACAACTCCTATTTTAACCAATTCCCCGGGATTGTAACCTTTTTTAGCTAGAAAAACCGGTAAAGCGGTTGGGGAAGGGGCATAACCTAACATAAACTCTTTAACTGTTTCTTCAGCGATTCCCCTGCTTTTCAGGTAATCTTTAGCTTTAATGGCCAATTTTGTATTTAAAGCTTCATGATAAAATTTAGTTGCCAGCATTAACATCCGGTATAAAGGTTCATATTTACTAAAAGTCTTACTCGTTTCCGGTAAATCAATATTGTATTTTTTAGCTAAATACGAAACGGCTTCTTTAAAATTTAATTTCTCCTTCTCCATAATAAAACTAAAGATATCGCCGCCTCGCTGGCAACCAAAGCAATAATAGAGATTTTTTTCCCTTGATACCGAAAAAGAAGGTGTTTTTTCATTATGAAAAGGACAAAGGCCTACGTAATTTCTACCAGATTTTTTAAGTCTGGTATATTCGCTTACTAAATCAACTAAATCGACCTGATTCCTAATTTTTTCTACAACCTCTTGATAGGACACGGCCTTCACCGCTCTCTTAATAATAGTTATTCTCTTTTTTTTCGCTTTTTCCTGCTTCTTCGACAAATAAGTTTTAGGTTAAAGGATGAGGTATAAACAATTCTTTATATACTTTTAAAGCATAACGGTCAGTCATACCGGCAATATAGTCCGCTACAGCTCTCTCGGGTCCTTCGTTTTTAACGATATTTTGAAATTCCTCGGGTAATTGATATACATTTTCCAAATAATGTTCATAAAGCATTTTTATAAGAGATTTGGCTTTCTTCTCTTCTTTTTTGGGTTCACTGCCAATATAAACGGTTTTAAACATAAAGCTTCGAAGTTCAAGCATTGCCCATTCTATTTCTGGGCTCATTATAATTTGGGGTTTATTTAAACTACTCTTAATTACATCAGTTACCATGGTGTTAATCCGGTCCCGATGCCGCCTGCCAAGAATTTTTATACAATCTTTGGGTAAATCTTCTTCCTTTAAAACCCCCGCCCGGATGGCGTCATCAATATCGTGATTGATATAAGCGATGCGGTCGGCAAGCCGCACTATTTGCCCTTCTAGGGTCGAGGGAGGTTCTTCGCTCCAGGTGTGCTTTAATATTCCTTCCCGTACTTCCCAGGTTAAATTTAACCCATCCCCTTTTTCTAAAACATCCACTACCCTTAAACTTTGAGCATTGTGCTTAAAGCCCCCGGGTAAAAGCTTGTCTAACTGTTCTTCTCCAGCATGGCCAAAAGGAGTATGCCCCAGGTCATGGCCAAAAGCTATGGCCTCAGTCAAATCTTCATTTAAAAATAAAGCCCGGGCAATAGTTTTGGCAATTTGGGCAACTTCCAGGGTATGGGTTAAGCGCGTCCGGTAATGATCCCCTTCCGGGGCAATAAACACCTGGGTTTTATGTTTTAACCGGCGAAAGGCCTTGGAATGGACAATCCGATCCCGGTCCCGCTGATAAGCGGTACGGATCGGACATTCCTCTTCCGGTTTCAGCCTTCCTTTAGTCTGCCGGCTCTTGGCCGCATAGGGAGATAATTCTCTAAGCTCCCGCTCTTCAATGGTCTCCCGGATTAACATAAATTATCGCTCCGTTAAAATAAAGTAACCTCCCGCTTTTCCCTTAAACTTTCGGTAGCTTTAGCTACCTCCAACACCCTTTTTACTAATATCTCAAGCCTTTTAACACCGTTTTGCTCCTCTTCGGCCGGACGGGTAAAGCACGCCCCCTGGTGTCCGGCATCGGCGGTAAACAAACCATCGCCTACTACGGTCATACCTTGAACCAGCATCATGTCGTGGAGGGTAGATATAGTGGTCTCCTGGCCCCCGAAGCGCGAACCGCCAACGGTGGCCGCCGCTCCCACTACATTAACAAGAAGCTTTCTGTCCCTAAGTCTTCGGGTTTTATCCCAAAAAGCTTTTAATTGCGCCGATACAGTGCCGAAGTAAACCGGTGAGAGCATGATTACCGCATCAGCAGAACCAAGCTGAAGATAGGCAGCTTCTAATTCCGTTCCCTTGTAGCAAACCCCCGAACAAGGTGCCGAGCAATGGATACAGTAAGGGATTTTTTGGCGGCGCATAATTTCATCAACATTGATAATTACAGTTTCTGCATTATACTCACTGGCAAGATTTTTTATTACCCCCGCAAGATAAGTACAGTTGCCATTTTTATTAGGACTTCCGTTTAAAACTACAACTTTCATTTATATGCCTCCTTTATACCTTCCTATAAATACGATTTCCATGGCTCTTTTTCCTTCATAAAATTTAATTTTAACAAATTCTTAAGCATTTTGTAATATTTTGTAGCTTTTTATTTTTTCGTAAATCGGTCCTTCAGGGGTTAAAATGCTTTTTATTAAGTAAAAATTTTTAAAAGAAAATTCTTTGGGGTTAAAATTTGGTAAAGCTAAATTTTTTATTTCCCCTTTTACCCTGCCTATGGTTAAATGGGGCACAAACGGCTTTTCGTCAAAAGAAACATTATTTTCTTTTAAATTTTGACGTAAATTCTCGGCTAAAGTTAAAAGCCCGGGACTTTCGATTTTTAAAAATAAAACTTTAGGCTTTTTTAAATTGGGAAAAGCCCCAAAATCTAGTACTTTGATTAATGACTCTTTGACTTGAGGAACGCTCTTTGCCGCCCGGTCAATTTGCAAAAGCTCCTTTTCCTCTTTTTCCCCCAAAAAAGCTAAAGTTAAGTGGTAGTTCTCTTTTGCTACCCACTTAACCCCGTGGTACGTAAATAAAGGTGTTATATCCTGATAAATTTCTTCTTTTAATCCATCGGGAAAATCCACTGCAAAAAATAAACGCATCTTTATCCCCCGCAAATATTAAAAATTAGGTATATTTAATATTAGCTAAAAAAGAAAAAAATCCTTTTTTAGTCCCTAAAGAAAAGAAAAAACCTGCCAATGCAGGAAAAATTGATTTTCTATTATAGAGTTTGATACTAAGCTCGCGAAATCAAACAAGAGTAAGGATTTTAGAAAAATAGCCAACAAAAGAGACCTCCTGCCCGTCAAAAAGGTCTTTTCTACTGTTCTGAAACAGCAATCGCCAAAGGGGGAGGCCGGATGTAAGATGCATTACAATTGTTCCTCGACGGTTATTTCCAGACTTTCACCACAAACGTTTTGGCGATACGGTCATGCAAAGCCCGTTTCTGCGGATCAAAGGCAGCCATCAAATATCCGATAAAAAGAATCAGTGTCGACAAAAATTTGCCTACCGTTTCCCGTAAAAGGATGGCCCCCCACGAGTTCGGTCCGCCGTCCTGGCGGATGACACGGATACCCAAAGCCATCTTGCCAAGGGTTTGCCCCAAAATCACAGTCATGACCACGTAATAAATAATAGAAACAATACTTTGCAATAAATCGATGACGGGAGGCGGATTGAAAATATCCACTCCCAGGAGCACATTGATCAAGGTAAATGCAGCAAACAAAGCGATACTATCAAGTACCGCCGCCAAAAAGCGAACCCAGAAACCAGCGTACTGCTGCCTATGTTCCGATTCCATGCCGTGCGGCGCCTGAACCGGAAACGGGTTTGTCTGACTAAGCTCTTCCCCCCGTTCTAACTGCACCGTCCGAGACCCCTGAAAAAAGTATTATAAAAAATAGAAAATGTAGAATAAAATAACAATAGCCCCTAAATTTATGATATAATTTATG
>NZ_BDJK01000042.1 GCF_001950255.1 Carboxydothermus pertinax | reverse complement strand
ATGGTACTGGGACGTAAGGTCCTGGGAGAGTAGGTCGCCGCCGGAGTTAAATCTAAAGGGGATAGGTAATTTGCCTATCCCCTTTTTGCTTTTGTGTCCGGCAGAGGGCTGTAATACAGGTTCTACCGGTGACCGGCGGCAAATTTCTGGCTTGAGGGAAAACCTTATATAAGGCTGTTGCAAATGCTTGACTTGACAAAGTAAAGGTTGGACGTTTAGAGAGTGGGGGAGTGTGAAAAAATTTTTTTCACTTTCGCTAAAAGTATTTAGTACTCCTAATAAGCAAGATAGGTACTTCGAAATTATATAGCGAAACATTTACAAATTATCACGGCTAAGACGACAAAAAACGGCGTATTTATGACCTAATTGGCGATTTCGGCCCACCAGTTATTGCAATCGGGTTTATTCAAAAAATTTCAAAATACTATAATAAAAGTACTTAATATATACTACAAAAAGTAGTAGATATAAATAACCAAAGGAGGCGGATAAATGCTAAGATGGTTTCAACCCCAAAAAAACTTGAAGGTTTTAATTATTCTAACGGCCTTTTTATTTTTGTTTTCTGTATCGCCGGTGCAAGTATACGCACAAAGCGATATCCAGTTTAAAGACCTTACGGTTTCAGTATTACCTGAGTATGATGAGCCCGATAAAATTCTTGTTATTTACGAAGGAACTATTATTTCTTCACTGCCTTATAACGGGGAAATTAAATTTATGGTACCCAAAAAAGACCAAAATATCAATGTGGGAATGGCGTGTGAAATTAATGCAGCGGGGGGCCATGAATGCCAACCCTATCGTTTCACCGATAAAGGAGACTACCAGGAACTAACTTGGAAGCTATCAAAAACAGTTCAGCCTGGCCAAGAGTATAAGGTGTATCTGGAATTTTACTATGATGGTATTAAAGGTCAGGCCAATAAGACGATTGATTACAAATTTGTACCGATTCTGCCAATCAAAAATTTAACTCTGTTTGTGGGAAAACCTCTGAAAGCTACCAATTTTAAGCTTGATCCTCCTTATACTTTTACGGGTCAGGGTTATAACTTAAATACCTTTGGGTATACTTTTACCAATCCTACCAACCCAATTAGTATCAAGATTTCCTATACCAAGGATGATCCCAATCCTTCCTTTGAAAAGCCGAAGAACGACAACCAGGCTGCTAATACCCAAGCTCCACCAACTACTTCAACCACACCAACGATTTCTACTCCGGTCTCGGATTGGATTATCTTGCTGCTTTTTATTTTGTTTATAGTATTTTTAGGGCTGCTAATTTTCTATGCTCTGAAAACTCAGAGCAGTTCTCACCCTACCCGCAAAGACAAAAATAGCCGTTATGGTAAGGGAAGCAGCAGGAGCGGTGCTCAAGCTCAATTGGCAGCGGAAAGAAAGCGGATTCGTAGGCTTTTGTTGGAAGGAAAAATCAGTGAGGAAACCTACAGGGAATTGATAAGCGATTTGGAAAATGAGTATAGGTAAAATATCGTTTAATGGAGAGGAGGAGGCTCTGTTTCCTTGTCCTACCATACTTTAAAACCCCTCCATTTTGCAATAAATTTTGCAAAATGTTAGGGGTAATTTTTTTGATTATTTTGTATAGCGAGAATACGAATGGTAGTAGTATAACGTTACGAGGTTGTCAAGGTAGTGGATAAAGCTTAAAATAAGAAGAAAATGTTTTGGGGGATTAGGATGGAAGGAATAAATTTTTATAATTTAAAAATAGCTGCATTTCGCGGGATACAAAAAGGTTTTAATGTAACCTATGAACTTGCCAAAACAGTTGTTCCGGTATATTTTTTAATTACCATTTTAAAATATTCTGGGATATTATCAATAATTTCAAAGTTCTTTGAGCCGGTAATGAAGTTGGTAGGACTTCCGGGGGAGGCATCTTTAATTTTTGTAATTGGCAATGTCTTAAATCTTTATCCGACTATTGCGGCGATTGCTGCCCTACATTTGACAACAAAGCAGGTAACGATTATTGCTACAATGCTTTTACTTTCCCATAATCTTTTTGTGGAAACAGCTGTTAGCAAAAAAAGCGGAGTTGCCATCGGGTATCTGGTATTATTACGGCTAACTGCTGCATTGTTTAGCGGTTTTCTTTTAAATATTGTTCTTTAGGAGTGGGAATATGGGGGAAAAGATGATAATTGAAGCATTATCGGGAAGTATTGGTATGCTTATTAAAATTGCGCTTATTGTAATTCCACTAATGGTGGTTTTAGAAATTGCGAAAGAATTAAAAGTCCTTGAAAAATGGGCAAAACCGCTAGAGCACCTCATGGGCTTTTTGGGAATGCAAAAGGAAGCAGCTTTTCCATTAATGGCGGGGTTAATCTTTGGCCTTGCTTATGGGGCTGGCTTAATTATTGATAGTGCCCGCGACGGGGTTTTAAAACATAAAGATTTAGTTTTAATTAGTGTATTTCTAGTTATATGTCATTCTTTAATTGAAGATACCCTTTTATTTGTCACTGTAGGAGCTAATGGGGCTCTTCTTTTAGGCTACCGGATAATATTAGCCCTAATTATAACTTTTATCGTTTCCCGGTGGTGGAAATTTAATTGAGAATACTTGTCAATTACAAAAAATCTGTTATAATAAAAAAAGTAAAGAATATTTTTTTTACCATGTAATTGAGAATGAATTTCAATAACGGAGGTTGTTACTATGGATTGCCATAACTGCAATAGAAGTTGTCATCATGCTGGAGGAAGATATCGACGGCGTTTTGGCTTTTTTTGGCAAAAAGCTCAAAAGGAAATGTGTGAGGAAAAGCTTTTAAAATTTGCCCTGGTGGGTTCCCCAAACGTCGGCAAGAGTATGCTTTTTAATGCGTTAACGGGGGCATACGTTACTGTTTCCAACTACCCGGGAACCACAGTAGAAATAGCCCGGGGAAAGACGGTAATACATGGCCGGGAGTATGAAGTAGTGGACACTCCGGGGATGTATTCCCTTTTACCAATAACGGAGGAGGAAAAAGTAGCCCGGGATCTTTTGCTAGAAGAAAAACCGGATTTAGTGGTTCATGTTGTTGATGCCAAGAATCTTGGAAGGATGCTGCCCTTAACCTATCAATTAATTGAGGCGGGACTTCCGGTACTTTTAGCAATAAATATGATGGATGAAGCGGAGCAACTAGGACTTGCTATTGACCGGGAAAAACTTGAAAGAGAACTGGGAATACCAGTGGTTACTATGGCTGCAGCGCAAAATGTGGGAATTCGGGAATTAAAAGAGAGGGTGGCAGAGTATGTCAATAAATAAGGTGAAATATCCAGAGCAAATTGAAAAGGCAATTTCCGAAATTGAGAAGCTATTAACGATCGATTATAAATTGACCAAGCGAAGCGTTGCCCTTTTGCTTTTACAAAAGGATGAGGCTCTTCTCAGGGAAATTGCCCAGAAAGAACCGTCTTATGAAAAAATACTGGAGGTAATAACGGAAACTGAGAAGCATTTTACAGAACCAATAAGCTATATTATCGCTTCAGTGCGTCAGGAGACAGCTTTTAAGGTTGAGAGAGAAGCTTTAAAAGAAGAAGGTTCGGAAAAAGCAAGTATAACTGAAATTTTGCATAAACTAACGGTGAACCCCATAACTGGTATTCCCATAATGCTGTTAATTCTTTATTACGGTGTTTATAAATTTGTAGGAGTATTTGGGGCCGGTACGCTGGTGGACTTAATTGAGACTTTTTTTGAAAAAAATATTAATCCAGTAGTTAATCAAGTTACGGCTCAAGTTATTCCCTGGAAAGTATTGCAGGATTTAATAGCTAATGATTATGGCATAATTACTTTGGGGATTAGGTATGCGGTCGCAATTGTTTTGCCAGTGGTAACTACCTTTTTTTTGATGTTTTCAATTTTAGAAGACAGCGGCTATTTACCGAGATTATCACTTTTGGTAGACAGGGCGTTTAAAGCAATTGGTCTTTCGGGTAGAGCGGTTATTCCTATGGTTCTGGGTTTTGGTTGCGACACTATGGCAACTATGGTCACCAGAACTTTAGAGACCAATCGAGAAAGGATTATAGCTACTCTTTTACTGGCTCTCGCAATACCCTGTTCGGCGCAGCTTGGTGTTATCCTAGGACTTTTATCAAATAATCCCGGAGCTTTGTTGATTTGGAGCGGCTTTATGATTTTTGTTTTTCTCCTTGTAGGTTTTCTTACCGCCCAGCTTCTTCCGGGCAAAAGAGCAGGATTTTATATGGAAATTCCTCCTTTGAGAATTCCCAAAGTAAAAAATGTTTTAACCAAGACATATGTGCGGATGAAGTGGTATTTTATTGAAATCTTACCGCTCTTTATTTTAGCTTCGGTTTTAATTTGGCTAGGGAAATTAACTGGACTTTTTGATTTAATAATTCGCGCTCTTGAGCCGGTTATGCTCTGGCTTGGCCTTCCCAAAGAGGCAGCACAAGTCTTTTTATTTGGCTTTTTCCGCCGGGATTATGGTGCTGCTGGAATGTTTGACCTTTACCAAAGAGGGATTTTGGCAGGCAGACAGCTGGTAGTAGCTGCGATAACTCTAACCTTGTTCATACCATGTATTGCTCAGTTTTCCATGATGTTGAAGGAACGGGGTACAAAAGTTACTTTGGCGATGACTGCTTTTATTTTTCCCTTTGCTTTTCTAATGGGATATTTGGTTAATTTCCTTTTAACAGCCTTGGGGGTGAACTTTTAATGAATGCATTGCAAAAACCACTGGCTATAAACCTTATAAATATGAAAACAGGCGAAAAGGGAATTGTTGCTTATTTTAATACCAATGATG
Source organism: Carboxydothermus pertinax (assembly GCF_001950255.1). Classification (NCBI taxonomy): domain Bacteria; kingdom Bacillati; phylum Bacillota; class Clostridia; order Thermoanaerobacterales; family Thermoanaerobacteraceae; genus Carboxydothermus; species Carboxydothermus pertinax. Next base: position 389 of record NZ_BDJK01000042.1, on the reverse strand, counting down.
AGGCTATAATAAAAAAATTAATGGCTATGGGAGTAATTCCAGGACTTCCTATTGCCTTAGAACAGCGATTTCCTACTTATGTTATAAAAATTGGACGGACGCGGGCTGCAGTAGATAGGGAAATTGCCCAAACAATTTATGTTCGTTTGACAGCCAATAAGTAAATGTCGCTTTCTATTCCTAAAGCGTTAATGGATTCTTCAGCTTCAAGCAATTTTTGGTACTGTTCTTTAGTGAGGTTTGCATAAGTTACTGGCATCATCTATGTAATCACCCCCTTTTAATTATTTTTGGAATTGGTAATAGGCCATAGTTTCGTTCAAAAGCTTTAAATTTCGGGGCAAATAATCCCAGGGCAAGGAAGAGATATCGAAGAGGTAATTAAGATA
>NZ_BDJK01000041.1:241-40514 GCF_001950255.1 Carboxydothermus pertinax | reverse complement strand
ACATAAATATTTGTTTAAAGGAAGATTTTACAGCTATAAAAAGCCAATTTGCGCCTAAAAAATGTTACTTTTTCAGTCCTCTCGCACCGTCCCTGGTTCATTCATGCCTACATGGCCATTAACCCCCAGACCCAGAAGGCAAAACCCTCGCGGAATATTCCTAATTTTCTTTTCCACCGCTGGAATATCTTCGACAAAGCCGGTTAAAACAAGAATTCTCTCATCCGAAATTGCCAGTGGTTCATAAAAGTTTTTTCTTAAATAATACTGGCAGCTTGCCTCATCATCCGGCTTAATACCACCAAATTCATCAAGATTAATGTAATAATTCTGATTCCGGTATTCTCTATCCGCAAGCAAAAGGCATAACTTTTCATAGAGAGGTAAAGGGGTACGACCGGTAGGAAGCACTATAAGTTTGTCCTTATTTTCCCTTAAATAGGAAACAAACTCCCGGCTCAATTTATTAAAAAGTTCTTCCCTGTCGGCAAACACTTTAACTTCCATAGGACACCTCAACCCTTCTACCAGTATCCCTAGCAAAAAAATGCACTGCCTTTTCCGGAAAAGCTAATTTAATTTCCTGTCCGGTATATCCCGACTCCGTTGTTACCACCGTAAGCCGCTGTTGCCCAAGCAACACATGGTGGTAGTGCTCTGAGCCCAGGTATTCGCTAAAAGCAACAAAAGCCTTAAGTGGCAAATCTGGTCCAAGCTTTATCTGGTTCGGCCGTATTCCCAGAATATACTCTCCTGATAAAAGATTTAAATTTAACTGTACTTCAAAGCCTTCTCCTCTAAATATTTTGCGTTCATTATCCCAGACTCCCGGCAAAAGATTCATTGAAGGCGAGCCAATAAAAGTTGCCACAAACGTATCTACCGGTTTCTGGTAAATTTCTTCCGATCGGTCAACCTGCCTTAATTCTCCTTCATAGAAAACCGCGATTCTATCCCCCATGGTCATAGCTTCAACCTGGTCATGGGTAACATAAATAACGGTAATCCCTAAATCCTGCTGAAGCTTCTTAATCTCCGCCCGCATCTGGACCCGTAGTTTGGCATCAAGATTGGACAGCGGTTCGTCCATTAAAAATAGCTTGGGTTCCCGGACAATAGCTCGCCCTAAAGCAACCCTTTGCCGCTGCCCTCCGGACAATTCTCTGGGTTTGCGGTCCAGCAAATCACTTAACCCCAGCATTGCCGCTGTTTTTTCTACCTTAGCACGGATTTCTCTTTCTGGAAGCTTTCTGATTCTAAGCCCAAAAGCAATATTTTCAAAAACATTTTTATGGGGATATAAAGCGTAGCTCTGAAAAACCATCGCTACATCCCGGTCTTGGGGTGGAAGGTCGGTAATTTCTCGCCCATCCAAATAAATTTTCCCGGAAGATACTTCTTCTAAGCCAGCAATCATCCGCAAAGTGGTAGTTTTGCCGCAGCCGGAAGGCCCAACCAGTACCAAAAACTCTCCTTTTGCCACTTCTAAATTTAAATTTTTTACTACTTCTTTATTTTTAAAGCTTTTTTTCACATTTTCCAGGCACAAATACATCTTTTCCACCTAACCTTTCACACTACCACTTGTAAGTCCACTGATAATATATTTCTGAAAAATTAGCGCTAAAAGCACCGGCGGCAATGCTGCCAGTACCCCACCCGTGGCAATCATGCCATAATCCACAGCATTTTTACCGCTAAATTCCGCAATCGCCACGGAAATTGTTTTGGCGTCCAGCGAAGAGGTAAAAATAAGAGCATACATAAACTCATCCCAGGCCATTAAAAAAGCAAAAATACCTGTAGCCACAAGCCCTGGTACTGCTAAAGGCAAGATTACTTTAATAAAAGCTTGCAGACGGGAAAGGCCATCCACCATTGCCGCTTCTTCTAATTCCACCGGCAGGGTGGCAAGAAATCCCCGCATTAGCCACACCACAAACGGGGTGATAAAAGATGAATAAACAATTATCAAGCTGTAAATTGTATCCAAAAGCCCAAGCTTACTCATAATTAAAAACATCGGGATGATAATCGCTATTGGCGGCAGCATATAGGTATAAATAAATAAATATAAAAGTTTATCTTTAAATTTTCCCTGCATCCGGGTAAAAGCATAAGCCGCCATTGTCCCGGCAACTAAAGAAATTACGGTCACCACCAGGGCAACTTTAAAGGAGTTAAACATAGCCCGGTAAAAAGTATAAGCAGTTTCATCGGCAGTATTTCCCGAAAACACCCGGACATAGCGGGAAAAGTCGATATGTTCCGGCCAGAACTTCAAAGGTTTAGAAAGCAAGTCGGCCTGGCTGGCTACACTGGAAATAAATAGCCAGGCAAAAGGTGCTAAAATAATCATTGTCACCAGCAAAAATCCGCCCCACTGCACTAATGCCGCAGCAATCTTCTCTGATTTTTTCCGTACCACCATAAGCTTCCTCCGTTAAAGCTCATTTTTAATTAGCCGGCTGTAGATAATGGCCAGAGCTAAAATAATCAGTGAAATAAGGTAACTTAAAGCTGCCCCTTTACTTAAGTGTAAAAAGCTAAATGCTTCCTGGTAAGCGTAATAGGTAATTACCTGCGTGCCGTTAGCAGGACCTCCCCGGGTCATGATGTAGATAATATCAAAAACCTTAAACGCTTCCATAGTTCGTAAAACAATTACTACCAGCAGGGTTGGTTTCAAGTAAGGAAGAATTACTTCCCGAAAAATCGTCCATTTGTTTGCTCCATCCACCTCACAGGCTTCGTACAAATCCCGGGGGATAGCCTGTAACGCTGCCAGAAGCAAAATCGCTACCAGCGGCGTCATTTTCCAAGCATCGGCTATAATAACCATATTTAAGGCTAAAAAAGGCTTACCCAGCCACGACTGGTAGGTATTAATAATACCTAACTTTACCAGAAGAGCATTTAAAGCTCCGTATTCGGGATTAAATATCCAGCGCCAGAGTGCCCCGTTAACTATTGTCGGTAACGCCCAGGGCAGAATTATCAGCACTCGCAAAATATTTCTTCCAGCAAAATCAGCATTTAAAAGAAGCGCCAGAAGAATTCCGGCAGTAATTTCAATTAACAGCGAAACCACTGTAAAATAAAATGTTCGGCCCAGGGCACCCCAGAAATAATCCTGTTTTAAAAGGTAGAAGTAATTTTTTACCCCTACAAAACCATTTTCCAGAGGATGGGTTAAATCGACGTTGTTAAAACTCAGCCATAAAGTATAAAGGAGGGGGTAGATTACTACCCCCAGAACCACCACCACCACAGGAATAAGCAAAAACACCTGTAATTTTTTCTCCGTCCGGCTAAAATAACTCATCTCTTTCCCCCGCTATTTCTTTAATTGCTTTACCTTGGCCGCAACATCATTTAAAGCCTGTTCCGGAGTCTTTTTCCCTAAAAGAGCGTTTTGAATTTCAACCTGTAAAGCTTGCGAAAGCTCTGGATACCAGGAAACCTGAGGCCGGTTTACAATATACTGGTACTGTTCCTGAGCTATTTCCACCAATTTTTCCTGCCCCTTCTTTACTTCAGGATCGTTATAAAGGGACTTATAAATAGGTAAAGCTAATTTAGCATATTTCTTCTGATTATCTTTATTGGCCATAAAAAGTAAATATTTTAAAGCTTCTTCCTCATGCTTGGTATTTTTCAGAATCGCCAAACCCATACCACCATTTACGGAAGCACTTTTTGCTTTGTCCGATCCGGGCATTAAAGCTATTTCCACTTTACCGGCCACTTTGGATTCCTTGGGGTCATTGGCTAAATTATACATGTAAGTCCAGTTAATAGCAAAAGCCGCTTCACCCTGGGAGAATATCCGGCGGACATCTTCTTCTAAAGATTCTCTGGAAGCAGGATTAGAAAGCCCTTCATCTAAAGACTTTTTCATGAATTTTAAAGCCTCTAAACCAGCACCCTGATTCAATACCGGATTACCATTTTTATCGATAATCTCTCCGCCAAAGGCACCAACCAGGGTAGTATAATCACAAACCACAGCTTCTGCCTGCGCCCAGCTCCAGATAATGGGGTATTTTACCAGTCCTTTATTTTTAATAATCCTGGCATCGGCCAGAAGTTCATCCCACGTAGCCGGTGGGTTTTTAATCCCGGCCTTTTCTAAAATCTCTTTATTGTAGAAAAGATACTTGGTGTCGTTTAACCAGGGCATCCCGTAAAGTTTTCCGTTATACTCTACCGCACTTAAAACGCCGGGGAAAATATCATTTAATAAATTCTGATCAATTTTCCCGGTAATATCCTTAATAAATCCGGCCTGGGCCAGTTCCGGTGTCCAGATACAGTCTACTAAAGCCACATCAAAACCACCGGTGCCAGCTGCCGCACTGGTAACAATTTTATCGTGCAGTGCTTCATACGGCACAAAGGTTAAATTTACTTTAATATTAGGATTTTCCTTCATAAAAGCTTCAGTCATCTGCCGGATATCATCTTCACTATAACCAGCTTGCTTCATATAAAGGGCATTTAAGGTCACCGGCCCTGCTTCTTTTTTGCCACAGCCGCTAAGACCCAGAGTTAAAAATAAAATCCCAATCACTAACAAACTTAATACTTTAAGCTTCCTTCTCATCGTTTTCCTCTCCTTTCAGTAAGGAAAATTTTTGAAAATCCTGCATTTCTTCCAAAAAAGCCGCACATGCCCCCAAAGCTTCAGCTTTTTCGTGAATTTTACTTAATTTAATTTCGAGGCCTTCCTGTAAAGCAATAAGGCTATTTCCCTTGAGTCCCTGCCAAAACCCTTCCTCTAAGAATTCCCAGGCCCTGGTCACCTCCCCTCCTAAAAAAATCTTCTCCGGATTAAAAATATTGACCAGATTGGCAATACCCCGCCCCAATAACTCGCCCCACCATTTAAAAAAGCTTACGCACTTTTCCTCACCATTGGTAGCCTTTAAAAGCAATACATTAAAGTCTTTGGGCAGAGCAGAGTCAAACAAATCCACTAAGCGCGGTAGAGCTTTTCCTGCGACTGTTGCTTCCAGACAGCCTGTCTGACCACAGGTACAGACCACGCTTCTGTCATCCGTTACCTTCATGTGGCCTATCTCTCCCGCACGCCCTTTAAACCCTTTATAGGGTTTGCCCATTAACATTATGCCAGCTCCAATGCCCTGGCCGATTTTAATATAAAGGAAATTGCTTAAATCCTGTCCTTCCCCAAACCACTTCTCGGCAATCGCCATGGCCCGGGCATCATGTTCAATTATTACCGGCAACCCAAATCTTGCTGTAATTACCTCTTTCAAAGGAACTTCCCGCCAGAAAGGCAAATTGTGGGCCGATAAGGCTACTCCTTTTTCATAATCAACCTGTCCCGGTAACGCAAAGCCAATTCCGGTAGGTTTAGGAACCTTTTTCAAGAGTTTTTCTATTACTTTTTCTATCTTTTTTAAAGCTGTTTCCCGGGTTTCCCCCTCCCAGAATATTCTTTCTTCCTGGATAATCTCACCAAGAAGGTTGGTAACTATCCCGGTAATTCCCTTATTGCCAATTTTTACTCCAATGAAATAAGCTCCGGCGGGGTTTATCCTGAGTTTTTCTGGCTTCCGGCCACCAGTTGACTGGCCATAACCGGTCTGGATAATTAATCCGTGATTTAAGAGCCTTTCCACCACAAAAGATATTGTTGGCTTGGTAAGGCCAGTAACTTCGGCCAGCTCTACCCGGGAAATCTCCCCGGCCCGATAAATAGCCCAGAACACCCGGGTAGTATTCAGTTTTTTTATCATTTTACTGTTGCCTTTGATATTCCGATACAAAGTACTACCCCTTACTTAATTAATTTAACTAACTAAGTTATAGATGAAATATTTCGACAAATTTTTTTAATTTCCTGCTTTAATATTTGAACTTTTGTAAGTGAAAATAAGTATTTTGGATGGTACAAATAAAGGAATCGCAGTCTTATCGGTCAATATCGTCTTGGCTAAAGACGTACGAACTTAACGCCTCTGGTCTTAAAGAGGCGTTTTTGTAAAACCCGCTGCCGTTTTATTCTTTCGTACCAATTTAAATTTTCCAGAACAGCTTTTTGCTAGGGAAAAGTAAAATATACCAGAGCTCGCTTTTTAAATTGCACCAATTTCTTTTAAAGTTTGTTCTTTAATTTCGGCAAGCTCTTTTTCTACTCCACTTTTTAAAACCGCAACTACTTCCGGGTCAAACTGGGTCTTACTATTTCTCCTTATTTCTTCTAAAGCAAAGGAAAAATCCCGCCCTTTCCGGTAAATCCGGTCGGACGTAATTGCCTCCAGGCTATCCGCCACCGAACAGATCCTGGCTAAAAAAGGTATCTCCTCTCCTTTTAAGCCATGAGGATATCCTTTGCCATCGTAGCGCTCATGGGACTTTTCCTGCACACTTTTTAGCAAACAGTAAAATTCCGTTTCCTTATTTTTTTTATACGCCGCGATAATTTTTTTCGCTAAATTTTCCGCAAATTTAGCTGCACGGTAATAAAAATCTTCGGGAAATTTTAAGGAAGTCGGAAAAGTTATCACCAAAACCCCTATTTTATAACTACTAAATATCACCGGATACAAAACCGCACTCTCTATACCGCATTTGTTCCAGATCTCCACAAACGGCCCCAGGATGCCTGGATCTTTAAAGGGCAAGATTCTTATCTTCTCTTCCCGGTAACAGGTGGGGATAGGTAATCTTCCAGCAAAAGAATAGGGGGTTTTGCGCAGCGACAGACGGGCAAACTCTTCAATTTTTTCCCCAACGCCAGCAATTACTTTAAAAACTCCCAGGCTATTGGGTACTACTAAAGCTACAAACTGCGGCTCAAGCCAGCGGTAAATTTCTTTTAGGCTTTCCTGAATTACCTCCCGGGAATTGGTTAACAATTCGGCATTGATAATTTCTCTGGGTTCCTTCTCTACCGGTTCATAAATTAACTCCTCAATCAACCGTTTTAAATAAAAAACCGCTGGCAAAATTTTATTTACTTTTTCCCGGGAATAATTAGAAAAAACAAATTCAATTATGGCTTCAGAAAAAAGGTCCAGTTCGTTTAAAAATATAAATATATTCGCATTCCTCTGGATATGTATACTAATAATCTCCTGTAAAGCTTTAAGATTATTTTGCTCTTTAATGCCTTTTAAAAAAATAACTAATTTTTTTAAAGTTTCCTCTAAATTAAGAGAAAATTCCCAGACAGTATTAAGTTTTTGTTCAAAGCGCAGCAACACCTGTTTTTCAAAATTTTCATCCTTTAAAAGCTCAGAAAAAACCGGTACCGCCAGTTGATAAAGAATTTCCTTTACCATGATTTTCACCTAAACCGTCGTTTAAATGTTATTTCGACACTTTTTTATCTCTTCCAGCCAATAAGAACTATTTTCAAAAGATTTTCCTCACATTCTATATCTTATATTTCCCTACTTCCTGATTTAGTTCCTCTACTACCCTGCCCAACTCGGTTATATTCGCTCCTACTTCTTCCACCATAGCGGTGGTTTCCTCAACGAATGAAGACGTTTCCACCGCTGTTTTCGCTAAATGAGCAGCCATATTTTGCATTTGCCCGGTTCTTTCGTTGATTCTTTCCGCTCCACGCTTTAATTCCCTTGCCTTTTCGGCAAATTCTTGATAGTTTTCCGCGGTTTGTTTTACCACTTCGCCAGCTTTGCCGGCATCCGCTTCCACTTCCTGCAACTGCCGGTGGATGTTGACCAGTTCTCCTTGGATTTCTTTTGCTTTATTTCTTGTACTGTCGGCCAGCTTTTTTACTTCCTGGGCTACCACCGCAAATCCTTTGCCCGCTTCCCCGGCTCTCGCCGCTTCAATAGCAGCGTTTAGCGATAGCAGGTTGGTTTGCTCGGCAATTTCGGTAATGAATTCGGCCACTTCCATTAAAGCGTTACTGGTTTGAGCTGCTTTATTCACCTTGGCTATGAGTTCTTCAATCCTCTTAACGGTTTCCTCACTGGTTTGCCGTCCCTCTTCGGACCTTTCCTGAATATAGCCTGTTTCTTTAACCGCCTGATTGATTAAGATCGCCAGATTCTCGGCGGTTTCTTTCAACTGTTCGGCTATACTGGTTACGTTGTTAACCAGTTCCGCTTCCCGGATTACCCCGGTGTTGATTTGCTCCACCGCTCCCAGTATGCCCTCCATACTGCTGTTAAGTTTCTGGGTTTCCTGCTGCATTAACGCTAATATGCTTTTATTTCTGCTAATCATGGTGTTGTAAGCCTTAACTAAATCATCCAGTTCATCCCTGCCAAACATAGCTTTCCTTTGAAAAGCGTCCGCGGTTAAATCCCCGGAACTGATTACATCACAGTATTTGGTTAGCCGTTTAACCGGCTCAAACAAGTCCTTGATAATTTGCCGGCTAAAAAAGATTAAAGCTCCCAGCATCGGGATAAACATGGCGACCATTAAAAGCAGTACATTATGGGTAGCTTTCTGAGCTGCATCGTGCAAAATTTGGATATTACCGTGCCCTGTGAGCTGATTAACACTGTTCACCAGTCCAAAAAAGATCACATACCCGAAAGCTATGCCTACGAAGATGATAGCAAAGATACTGCCAAAAGCGATGAAATATTTTATCTTTAAAGACAGGTAGATATCACGAATGTTTGTAATCCCTGTCAATTTTTATGCCTCCTTTAAGTCATAAAATATTCTATTAAATTGGTAAAATAAAGGAATATTTTCACAAAATAAATTGAAAAAAAAACACTTTTCTATTTAAAATTTTTCGACAAAAATTAAACTTTTCCTGCAATACTTTTAAAATTTTTCGCTTTTATTAAAAAACTAAAAACGCAAATAAGGCTTTGTACCCATTCTATTTAGCAAAGGCCATAATTTAATGCTTATGACGCTGTTGAAGAACTGCAATGTTAACGAATTGCGCAAGGACATGAACGAAATGAAAAATAAAATCACTACCATTGAAGGCAAAATCACTAAATTCTTAAGTGGCACCAATTTCTTTTAAAGTTTGTTCTTTAATTTCGGCAAGCTCTTTTTCTACTCCACTTTTTAAAACCGCTGCTACTTCCGGATCAAACTGAGTCTTACTATTTCTCCTTATTTCTTCTAAAGCAAAGGCAAAATCCCGCCCTTTCCGGTAAATCCGGTCGGACGTAATTGCCTCCAGGCTATCCGCCACCGAACAGATCCTGGCTAAAAAAGGTATCTCCTCTCCTTTTAAGCCATGAGGATATCCTTTGCCATCGTAGCGCTCATGGTGGTAACGGACAATTTCCCGCACCTCCATCGCCACATCCATCTCTTTCACTATCTGGTACCCGTACTCCGGGTGCAAGCGCATCACCAGCCATTCTTCCCCGGTTAAACTTCCGGGTTTTAATAAAATCATATCGCGAATCCCAACTTTACCTACATCGTGAAATATTCCCCCGGATCGTAAATAATCAATCCCCTCCCGATCTATCCCCAGTTTTTCTCCCAGGTAAACCGCATACCGAGTAACCAGCTGGGAATGATAAGCGGTGTAAGGGTCTTTTTTCTCCAATAAACTAACCACCACTTTAAGCGACTTTTCCTGCGCACTTTTCAGCAAGCAGTAAAATTCCGTTTCCTGATTCTTTTTATACAGGGCTATCACTTTCCTGGCTAAATTTTCGGCAAACCTGGCTGTCCGGTAAACTAAATCTTCCGGAAACTTTAAGGGGGTGGAAAAGGTAATAACCAGCACCCCTATTTTATAACTGGTAAACAGCACTGGATACAGCACCGCACTTTCAATCCCGCACCTATCCCAGATTTCCACAAAGGGTCCTAAAATATTGGGGTCCTTGCAGGGTAAAATGCGCACCCTCTCTTCCCGGTAGCAGGTAGGGATGGGTAGTCGCCCGGCAAAAGAATAAGGAGCTTTTCGTAAGGAGATCTTTTTAAACTCTTCGATTTTCTCGCCCACCCCCGCTACCACCTTAAAAACTCCAAGGCTATCTGGTGCTACTAAAGCCACAAATCTTGGCTGCAGCCAGTGGTAAATTTCCCTCAGGGAAAATTCAATTTCCTTTTGGGAAAAGGTTAATAAATCCGCCGTAATGATTTCTTTGGGCTCCTTTTCTGCCGGTTCAAAGATTAATTCTTCCACCAGTCTTTTTAAGTAAAATACCGCCGGCAATAGTTTTTTGTCTTCTTCCCGGGAATAATATGTGAAAATTAGTTCAATCAAGGTTTCGGAAAAAAGATCCAGTTCCAATAAAAATAAAAAAACATTGGCCTTTTTTTGAAAATGGTTACGGATGATTTCCTGCAGAACTTTAAGGCTTTTTTGCTGCCTAATTCCAGCAAAAAAGATCTGTAAATCTTGCAGGGCATCGTCAAAATTTACCGCATATTTCTGGGTTAAAAGAAGCAACTTTTGTTGAAAGCTGCTTAATACCTCTTCTTTAAATCTTTCGTCCTGCAAAATCTTCGAAAAAACCGGTATGGCTAACTGGTAAAGAATTTCCTTTTCCATATTTTCACCCAATTGGTTTTTTAGTAATCTTTCTTAAAAAGATTTCGACAATTTTTGGCTTCTTCCTGCCACCCGGGAAATATTTTCTACCGCACAAAAAAACCCCAGCCTTTGTAGCCGGGGATTTGGTTAAAGATACGTTTTAATGGCAATGTTCCTGCCGGTGGTAGTCTTAAAATTTTTTTCGATTATCTTTTTTACATTTTCTTTATTTTTATCCAAACCCTCTTCCTCGATGTTTACCAGAAGGTCCGCTTCCCAGATAACCTGAAAATCCAGTCCATCATTTTTTTCTGCGGTATGATGTCCACCTATGATATAGCAAACCCTTTCAATAATGCTTTTGTCTTCGTTATATTTAGCCATTATTTCTCTGGCAATAGGCGGCCCTTCTATTTCCTGGTATTTCCCGGCAGAAGAATTATATTTTTGTTCCGCAACAATGATACCTATATCGTGAAGAATAGCAGTTATAGTAATGATTTTCTTTAAATCCCCTTCGATTTTTTCCCCTTCCATTATTCTTTCCGCATAATTAAGTACTTTTAGGGCGTGGTTGATCCGCCTTGTATCATCCCCAAAATAGTTCTTCATCGCTTCAATATACTTTTCCTTGTACATATTATTTCATCCCCCTCTATCCCGATCAGCCATACCGTAAAAATTACGCCATTGGGGTTGGCCTTTATATACTTGTCCTCTCAATCTATATTTCTATAATAACCTCATCTGCCGTTATTGTACAGACAAAACTACTTTTCCTTTTAACCTGCTGAGGATATCTAATCAATAATTAATACTTTTTAACTCATCAAAAGGCAAAAAATTAAAGGCTGTTAACCTTTTGCCAACAGCCTCCGTTTTAATCTCATTTTTTAATCTTTGCCAATCGCAAATACCTTCCCGGGCAATTTTATACTCTAAGGTTGATTTAAGTTGCGAACGCTTTAAAAATTCCTCATTACTATAAATTAAAAGGTCAACCGGAACTTTAACGTTGGGGCCATCCACTTAATACGCAAACACAAGTTTTAAATCAACGATAAGATCGTCTTGATTTCCTCATCATCCGTATATATCCCTGGTCGGTGTAACACTATATATATAGCTAATGTTAATTTTTTACAATATGTACCTTTTGCTTTGCCACAGTCACACAAAAAAACCCAGCTTTGCCGCCGGGGCGATTTCTATCCCTTAATTTTGCGGCCAGTTTTTACTAAAATCATTAAAACTGCTTTTGGTTCAGTAAAAACATCTCGGCAAATTTAACTCAAATTAACGCTTGCTTGTCCACAAAATTCCTGAAACTACCTTTCGATCACTTCCCCAAATCCAATAATCAATGCTGCTGGTTTCCCATGGGTAATACTCATTCCTACGCTTTAATTGGTCTAAAACAGTATTTCCTAACTCTGCTTTCCTTTTTTCAATGGAAACAAAGGCAATGGGGATATTTTTATCCATGGCGTACTCTTTTGCTTTTTGCCAATTATGTTTATATTTGTCTGCGCCATTTGTATAATTGAGCATAACTATCAGACCAAAACTAATCCCATTATAATCTTTTGTATTTTCCAGGTAGGCTGCAATTGAATCTATTTTTTCCAAATATTTAGTTACTAATGTTTCAACCTCAACTACTATAAAAGGTTTGTCACCTTTACATAATAGAATATCTGTATTTTTTTGCCCTTTTCTTCCCTTGCCGACTAAGGGAGAGGGGGCTCCATCCAACACAGAATGCTCCGGGGACTTTCTAATCCATTCACTTGACAAAAAACCAATAATGGAACTATGAGAATTGCCATACATTTTAGTGATAATACCCCAATTAAACATCCTGATAAAATTTTCTATAAAAGCAGAAATCATGTTGTTATCTCCCCTTAGCTACCATTTTTCGTCTCGCGCAAAGAAAAAGAAAAAGGATGATTGCCCCTATTTTTCGCAAACTTTTCACCTTCCTTTCTTTACTGCATAATGAAAGCAGGCGGGATTTCCCGCCTGCTTTTTAGTAAGGCCAGTAATAAGATATTTCCATGTACCACGGCACAGCATATCCGCCGCGACCTTTGAAAATCACATGGGTGCTGTTAACCAGCTGCTGATAGTTTACTCCGTATCTTGGCTGCAGCAGATATTCTGGAAAACCGGTCAAATCAGAAGTTTCGTGCAGGGTTTTGAAGGTGGTGTCGTAATTGCCGTCGGCGGTCATGTTGAAGCCCACTTTGATGGTCACGGCATTTGCCATTCGCTGCAAATCTTTGTAGATGGCATCATTATTATTCAAAGTCCAGCTTAAAGCCGTATTATTTCTTACCGGATCATAGGCAGTGAAAAGACGTCCGTTTATACTGGTTAGGTGGTCTTTGTCATATTCGGCCAGCTTCAGATCAAAGTGGGGGTTGCTGGATAGGTCATTGGTATTTGCAGTAAAGTAGTTAACGAAAACCGGTACTTTATTATTTTTCAGGGTCTCCAGGACTTTTACCAGCACCTCCGGGTCCTGATTGCCGAATTCTTCCCAGGGATAAACGGTGCCTTTATAGACCAGCACGTCGCTCTTGGGTTTGGTTTGCAGTTCCTGCCAGGTCTTCTCCGCCATGTAGTCGGTCAGGTCCAAAATCACGTTTACCGGCTGGTCAAACACGATTTTTACCTTGTGGGGTTTCAGAAAACCTTTGACGGTGATCGATTTAACCTGATCCTTGCCGGGAGTTAGCTCATAATCGGTGATGTATTCGTAATCTAATGTGGTATCATCGCCCAATCTAATCTGTTTTTGCCGCAGTTCCAGCTCGTAAGGGTAATACCAGAAACTTCTTACAACGGGAGTTCCCAGCCAGACTTCCTTGTAAATGCTTTCGGCTTTGGTTTCCGGTTCGCTGCTGGCAGCATAGGGATACGGTACAAGACTTGCCTTTGAATTGGCTATAGTTTTAATTTTGTTATTAATTTGCTCTAAGCTTAAAATATTCGTGTTCCATCTATTAACATAGTAATCTTCACAAGCAGTAACACCGAACACGTCAAACATGTGGTCCTTATCATGGGCTAAAAGGTCAAGGTTGTACATGTAGAAATCGTAGTGCACGGCGTTGGCGGCGTACGCGGTGGCTAATTTGGCTTCTTCGTCGGTTAACGGTCTGCCGTTCATGGTGTAGTTGGCTTTGAAAAGATAGAAAATTCCATTATTTAGATAATAGTCGGGAACAGGAACATTGCCTTTTTTTACAAAATACTCTTGGTAGTTATTATTTGCTTCTACATACCAGGGTAAATCTGGCCCAGGCTTTATATAAGTCTTATAAAACTCCCACGCTGTATTAATCAAATCCTGCCGCGACTTCACATCAACTTTTGGCATTCCCGTTACCGGCGGTAAGCCTACTTTTTTCGTGTTGTCTGGAGGAATCGGTACGTTCTTTACTATTACCTTCACGTACCTGTAATTATTCTTGCTGTAACGCTCCGGCAAAAACCTCATGCTGTTCAGGGTTTTAAGCTGGTCGGCAGTTAAACCATTGGTTACTTTCTGGTTAACATAAGTTACTACGTAATAGGTTCCGTTTTCCAGTTTAAGGGGTAAAGTTACCTGGCGATAGTTGACTGATTTGGTGGCTACATTGCCTACCCATGCTTGCAATACCTGTCCCTTGCTGTTTTTAAGCTGAATTACTACCGGCACATTCTCATAGGTTTTGGCATAAGGACTGCGGCTTACTTTGACCGTTACCGTCAAATTCAACTGGCTTGGTTTGGTTTTCAACGTTTTGTAATCAATGGTGTAGTAGGTGCGGCCGTTAACATAAAGTCCGTACGCTTTGTAATCGGGCAAAGTTGCGGCATAAGCCACCGTAACGATACCTATCAGTAAAGCCAAGGTTAAAAGTAAAGCGGTTAGTTTTTTATGCATGTTCTCAACTCCTTTTTTGGGATTTTTACCAAATATCAATGTTAAAGTGATAAGGTTACTGTTTTAGCAGGGCGTTTCATGTTTACTTGTATTATGTTTATCTTTCTTTACTAAAACCCCGTGATATTTTGCTAAAGTTTGCTGATTACCGCTGCCTTCAACAACAATGATTCGTTTAAAACATTTTTGGTAAAATATAATCAAGTTTAAACCTCCCAGAATCCTTCGGCTTTTAACGTAAAAATACTTTTCGTTTTAACTAAACTTCCGGGCATAAAACTCGGGTATAAAAATATTCGTTTACCAAAATGTCTTTTTCCATTGTTATCTTCCGTGTAGCGCTGTTCCAAAACTTCCACTTTGCCCATTAATTTTTCATTTACTCCATCTTTCATTAAAACATGAGCTAAGACCGGCGTATCTTGATCCAATATAAAAAATAGATTGTCCTCGTCAAAATCCACCTTTACTTTTATCTGGTCAAATAAATTAATTACCTTTTCCTTTTCAACTTCTTCCGCTTTTTGA
Organism: Carboxydothermus pertinax; assembly: GCF_001950255.1. Taxonomy (NCBI): domain Bacteria; kingdom Bacillati; phylum Bacillota; class Clostridia; order Thermoanaerobacterales; family Thermoanaerobacteraceae; genus Carboxydothermus; species Carboxydothermus pertinax. The sequence continues at coordinate 25,572 of NZ_BDJK01000041.1, read as the reverse complement.
AACTCCGGATTAAAGAGCTTTCCCCAGCCGTATTTCCGCTCCCCACCCACATAAATCACTTCCAGTAACTCTTTTAATTTCTCCAACGATATTGCCTCATTTTTTACAAAAATATATCCGGTAAAAGAAACTTTTTGGCTGTGGGGATTGCGGGTTTGCGGGCAAACATACTCAATCTGATAAAGAGAACCTTCCCGAGCAGACCGTAGCTCATAATCAATCGAGGTCTGGGCAGTAGCGTTTAAGAAATAATATTCAAACTCTTCAGGCGTAACTTTTTCTCCACCCGCCCGCCATCCAACTTCATTTTCAGAGATAATCGGAAGAAATACCTTTTTCCTTTTATCGCTTTGACCGTCACTTTCCCAAATCATCGGGAAAAAATATGTTGCCCGAAAATTGTTCTTTATCCACCGGAAGCTTGCAGCATAAGGTAAATAAAGATAGAAAAAGCATGATCCAAACCATCATTTTTTGTAATCAAAGGCCAATCCATTCTTTAGTATACCTCGCCTTTGCTAGTATATTTTTTATTAAAATAAATAGTAACGTTTATCAATATTAAATCAAATATTCGCCATTTTTAAGGAAAATCCTCTTTAATTTTTCTCTTTTTGCCATATTTCTCGATTAATTTACAAAATTTTAGAGTTAATTTCGCAAGCTTTTAAAAATTAAAAGCAGGAAAATTAAAACCTTTTCCTGCTTTAAGCTTCTAAATTTTTAAAATTCCACTTCTAAATGGCTTTTTTAAACCTGCTCCGCTGAAGCTTCAGGCAGTTTAATTCCCGGTGGAATTTGTACTGCAAATCCAGCGTTTCCACTCCACAATGGTTCTATTAAAGCAAGCAGAGCTTGAAAAGGCTGGTTATAGGGTAATTTTAACCCGGTTTCCACCCCAGAATGGTTCGATTAAAACAGTTGAAGTAACTTTGCGGCTTGTGCTACGGTGAGGATGTTTCCATCCCACAATGGTTCTATTAAAACATGCGGGACCTAATCCAGGAGGCTGTGGCTATCGGCCGTTTCCACCCCACAATGGTTCTATTAAAACACAGCTCTTTCTGCCTTTCTTAATTCACTTAACTTAGTTTCCACCCCACAATGGTTCTATTAAAACATGGTTCAACTTCCCTGCAAACTGTTGCAAGATACAGTTTCCATCCCACAATGGTTCTATTAAAACGCTTTAATATGTACCGCTATCTTTACCGGAATGCGTGTTTCCATCCCACAATAGTTCTATTAAAACCCGCAGAAGCAGTTTGAAGCTGTCACTTTTGCTTTGTTTCCATCCCACAATGGTTCTATTAAAACTGATACGGTTTTGGGAAGCCAAAACAAACGCGAACAAGTTTCCATCCCACAATGGTTCTATTAAAACTGATACGGTTTTGGGAAGCCAAAACAAACGCGAACAAGTTTCCATCCCACAATGGTTCTATTAAAACTACTCCACTAGCCAACGTCCTCCACCTCCATTACCAGTTTCCATCCCACAATGGTTCTATTAAAACTGGCGACCAGTGGCCGGCACCGACGGAAAAAACGAGTTTCCATCCCACAATGGTTCTATTAAAACCCGTGGGCATTTCACCCCGCCATAATTTCGCCTCCCCTGTTTCCATCCCACAATGGTTCTATTAAAACTTAATTGTGAGCGTTGTGGCAAAAACCTTTTTGAGAAGTTTCCATCCCACAATGGTTCTATTAAAACTACTTCCTCCCCATCTTATTTTTTCTTATTTCTTTCGTTTCCATCCCACAATGGTTCTATTAAAACTATTATCATATTTGAACCACCTTTTAATATTCAACTAGTTTCCATCCCACAATGGTTCTATTAAAACCTTCTAATTTTTTCTGGAACTTCTTATATTTATCCCGTTTCCATCCCACAATGGTTCTATTAAAACTTTTATGGAAGAAACTCCCGAAAATTTAAGGGCTAAGTTTCCATCCCACAATGGTTCTATTAAAACTTTTTAATTTTGTTATTAGTTTTTACTTTTATAAGTAGTTTCCATCCCACAATGGTTCTATTAAAACGGTTTATATGAACAAGTTCAAATTCGAAGCGTATTTGGGTTTCCATCCCACAATGGTTCTATTAAAACTCACCTCCATATAAAAAATTTTTAAATTATAATTTTGTTTCCATCCCACAATGGTTCTATTAAAACTCACCTCCATATAAAAAATTTTTAAATTATAATTTTGTTTCCATCCCACAATGGTTCTATTAAAACTAAAGTAAAACCATAAAAACACCTCCTAATAATAAAGTTTCCATCCCACAATGGTTCTATTAAAACTTGCTTTTATTCAACTAAGGCCGGCCGGGATAGCCTTGTTTCCATCCCACAATGGTTCTATTAAAACTACCTCATCTGCAAAAACATCTGAAACATCTATATAGTTTCCATCCCACAATGGTTCTATTAAAACTTCTCAAGGACGCCTTCTTGAAGATGTGGGGACGTGCCCGTTTCCATCCCACAATGGTTCTATTAAAACTGGGCACTCCGTGGGGTCGTGTATGGTGTTTTTAACCACGTTTCCATCCCACAATGGTTCTATTAAAACAAACTGGGACTCCCTGACCGGGAACCTGCTTCGGTAGGTTTCCATCCCACAATGGTTCTATTAAAACTTAAATAATAGGCGTCGTTATTATGAGCGTTTAGCAGGTTTCCATCCCACAATGGTTCTATTAAAACCTAAAGACAGAAAGGCCGGTTAGAAAGGCTAAAATTGTTTCCATCCCACAATGGTTCTATTAAAACATTACTAAAAATATTCCATTTTCCAACAGAACCAAGGTTTCCATCCCACAATGGTTCTATTAAAACTGCGGGTAAGTGGTAAAAGGCCGGGCGAGGGAAGTCAGTTTCCATCCCACAATGGTTCTATTAAAACTGAATACTTTAATGTTTTTAATGTGTGGAAGAATGATGTTTCCATCCCACAATGGTTCTATTAAAACATTATCCAGTGATTTGATGGACGTTGCTAAAAAGTGGTTTCCATCCCACAATGGTTCTATTAAAACTGTATTCGAAGCGAATACGAAAATTAATATTGACTTGGTTTCCATCCCACAATGGTTCTATTAAAACTTACATTGTTTTATAATAAGGTTAGAAAATTAAAGGGTTTCCATCCCACAATGGTTCTATTAAAACCCTTAACGGGTGGGCCCCTGGAGGGCGTTTTTCCCTCCGTTTCCATCCCACAATGGTTCTATTAAAACAAAAAAGCTGGTGTTTCTCGTTCTGCTTATATGGCTAGTTTCCATCCCACAATGGTTCTATTAAAACGCAAGGGAACCCCTTACGTTCCCCTCTGCATGCTCCGTTTCCATCCCACAATGGTTCTATTAAAACTAACGTTTAATTTGGATTATATAGATGCAAATTATTGTTTCCATCCCACAATGGTTCTATTAAAACATTTGAGTAAAGATGTATGTAACTGGTATGAAGAGCGTTTCCATCCCACAATGGTTCTATTAAAACTTTAATAACTGATGAGGGTATTGTAGAAGTTCATCCGTTTCCATCCCACAATGGTTCTATTAAAACGAACAGAAAATAATGAAATTCTGCATCCTGTTTTTTAGTTTCCATCCCACAATGGTTCTATTAAAACAAAGGAGTTAATGGTCGTTCAAGCGGTGCGGTAACTGTTTCCATCCCACAATGGTTCTATTAAAACGCAATTTAAGAGAAATTTTTAGTCAAAGTTCTAATCAGTTTCCATCCCACAATGGTTCTATTAAAACTAGTTATGATGCAAATAAAATTAAAATTACTAGCAAGTTTCCATCCCACAATGGTTCTATTAAAACGACACAGCGATTTAGCCAATATTATATCTAAACAAGTGTTTCCATCCCACAATGGTTCTATTAAAACCTTTGCCGGAAGGCAGCAGGATAAAGTTCTCCCAGTTGTTTCCATCCCACAATGGTTCTATTAAAACCCGTGCTTTGACCTGCTCGCATTCCTTGACCTTAGCGGTTTCCATCCCACAATGGTTCTATTAAAACGCGGCCGGCTTTATACCAGCGGAGACGAATTCAATGCGTTTCCATCCCACAATGGTTCTATTAAAACCTTTTGCTTTTAGCTTATCCCAGTTCTTAATAATCGTTTCCATCCCACAATGGTTCTATTAAAACGAGGCTACTGAAACAACGTCTACAACAGAAATACCAAGTTTCCATCCCACAATGGTTCTATTAAAACGGTGAAAGGGGGGAAGGTGAGTGAGATGGGGGAGAAATGTTTCCATCCCACAATGGTTCTATTAAAACTTTGCTTGCAATATTTGGCCCTGCGCTTATAAAAACGTTTCCATCCCACAATGGTTCTATTAAAACTCATTTATGATGCTTTAGCACCTGTTGCTTTAGAATGTTTCCATCCCACAATGGTTCTATTAAAACTTTCCACTTTCACTTTCATCACCTCCTATCCCTGCTTGTTTCCATCCCACAATGGTTCTATTAAAACAAAGTTTATAGGAAGCGATGGAACCGTTATTCCAGCGTTTCCATCCCACAATGGTTCTATTAAAACTTAAATATGTTATGTTATCTAATTGGATTTCCCCAAAGTTTCCATCCCACAATGGTTCTATTAAAACCCATCCTGAAAGCCTTAAAAAATAAGGCTTTCGGGTAGGTGAAAACCTTAAAATCGTCGTCGACCCCCGATAGTGCAAAAATCCCTGGGCAGCGACGACATTTTTTTATTCCTTTGCCATTTATTATTCGCTTTATTCCGAATTTTTCCTGCTTTTTTTACAAAAAATCACTTATCGGATTTTTCTCCTTACCCAAAATTCCCCTTTCCACCCACTTAGGGGTTGAAAAAACGTAGTACAGCACTGCATCTTCCTCTTCACAAATTAATTTTTTTAGCCCATATTTTACTTTTTCAAACTGACTTTCGGTTAAATTTCCTTCAAACACAGAATTTTGCACCCAGTTTAGGTACTTTCTTAAAAACTTACACGCCTTGGCTACTCTTTTTTCCCCAATATCGTAAACGATAATAACATACATCTTACCACCACGCCCTAAATCCCCGGTAGTTTTCATCCCCAATTAAATACTTTATCAATCGATAGGCTTCTAATTTTATTAAGTTCTGATATGATACATGTCTTTTTAAATTGCGATGCTCAATGGTCGAGCGAAGTTTTTCTTCATACTCCTGTAAAAAAGCTTTTTTGCCCTTTTCCTTTAAAAAACAATAACCTTCTTCGATTTCAAAATCATCTTCGGTGATAATATTTCGATTTAATACGGTAAAAATAACCCGATCTACAATTATCGGCTTAAAAATTTCACTTAAATCTAAGGCTAAAGAAAACCGACGTTGCCCCGGTTCGTGTAAATAGCTGATTGTTGGGTTTAACTGGGTATGGTAAATTTGGGCAAGCACTGTAGTATAAAACACCGTATTCCCAAAGGAAATTAAAGTATTTAAGATATTATCCGGCGGTCTTTTAACTCTTTTTTCCATTTCATATCCCGTAATTAACGGAAATGCCCGGTAATAGTACTGCCGGATATTACCTTCAATTGCCATTAGTTCTTCTGGGTCTTTGGCCCTTTTTATTTCCTGTTTTAAACTTTCTATACCGCTAATTTCGCTTTCTACTCTATACCCTCGATTTTTATAATAATTTAAATTCCTTAAAATATTATCCGAAGCCGCTTCTACTATTTCCCTAGCAATGGTCATTCGTTTTTCCAAATCAAGATAATGCTCTACCTGTTTTACCAGAAGAAAGCCGGAATTTAAATAATCTCTTGGCATAAAGCTTCCGGTATAAAAGCCATAGTAGTTAAAAAAGTGAAGAGTAATATTATTTTGAGCAAGAAAATTTACCGCTTTAGTATTTAAGTCAACCTCTCCAAAAAAATAAATGCTTTCAATATTTTCCACCGGTAGCGGTTTCTTGCTTTCCTCGGTTTCAAAGTACAGGGTGTTGTCTTTTCTTCTTAATCTTCCGCTGTTAAAAATATAAATCGTCCTGCCCATACTCTCCTCCTAAATAAAACTTTCTAAGATGCTTTCCGGTTCATTGAGGATCAACCCCAGCTCATCATCATAGCGACTGCTTACTACCAGACAATCATCCTTGCGATAAATATACCTCTGTTTTTGCAGCTTAAAAAATTGATTAAAGCTTATATTTACTAAATAGCCCATTGCCTCAAAATATTTATCTTGCTCGACTAACTCCTGATACTCCCCAAGATACCGCTCGGGCACTGCTTCTACTGAATTAAAAAGTTTATAGAACCTATCTTCATTTTCTTCAAAAACAACATAAGGATATAGGCAGTCAAGCAGTGCCTGCATACTTTTTTCAACTTCTTTAAAAAGTTCCATTTGCTTTGGTGTAAAACATTGGTCGTAAACTTTATCTATCATCTCCTGAATTTTTGCCTCATAAAGTATATCCACTTCTTTTAATACTTCAATGCTTTTATTTACAAGGTCAGGATAGTAAATATATTGATCCTCCGGACTTCCTGTAGAAAATACATACACTTTTGAAATTCCTTTTTGCCCCTTGCGATTTACCCGACCAAAACGCTGCAGGAGAGCATCCAAAGGTGCCGGCTCGGTAAATAGGACGTCATAATCTATATCGAGGGATACCTCTACCACCTGGGTGGCTACCAGTAAATCAAGGTCCAATAGTTCCCGCTCAATAGCTTCCCGGTGCCGCTGCGTAAAACGTCCATGCAGTAATTTTTTCCGGCAAGAGATATCGGCAAAGTGTTGATACACTTCCTGGGCGCGTTTTACAGTATTTAAAATCACCAGGACTTTTTTACCTTTATTTAAGTATTCTTTAATCTTTTTTATAGAATTAAAGATATCGTAAGGCAAGACTTCTACCCGGTGGCGGGTAAATCGGTTTAGTTCATCGGAGGTCAATGTTACTTCCTGTGATATTGCTAACTTTTCCTGAATAAGATTTTTTAAAAAAGTGGGGATTGTTGCCGACATTACCAAGATGCGTACATTAAAGTGGTCCTGGAGGAATTTTAAAGAAGTCAAAAGCAAGGCTGTAGTCCTGGGGTCGTAAGCATGGATCTCATCAATAATTATTTTAGCTTCTAAAAGCTCTGCTAAATTCATTTCAAAGCCTTTTACCCCGAAAAAAGCTTTAATTAACTGAAACGGTGTCATAATTTTCAAAGGTTTTAATATTTTCCGGTTTAAATCTTTCAGGTCGCGAATTCTCTGTATGTCATCTTCCCCGAATTTTTTATAAAGATAATACTGGGCTTTCCCATGCAAAAAGCCTACTTTTTCTTCTCCAAATTTTTCTTTTAATCGATCATACATAGCATTGATGCTGGCAGTATAAGGTAAGATATAAAATACCCGGTCGCCTTCCCCGGGCTTTTGGTTGGCCTCACTCCAAAATAAAGCAGCTTCGGTTTTACCGGAACCGGTTGGGGCAGTGAGCATTAAACTTCCTTTAAATTCCCGGCAAAACTTTTGGGTGGAGTAGAGGTTTTGAAATTTATATACCCTGGATGGTGCGGGAAAATTTTCAATAGAATCTTTTCCTGCCGACGCCAGATGGTCGGCAGCCATTAAAAACCCGCGTCCTAATATCCCACGGATTTTTTCTTTAGCCTCTATTTTTTTCTCCATGCGTACATTCTTAAGCATTTTTTTTAATGTTTTAAAAAGTAATTTATTGTCTGCCAAATTGTCTTTTAAGTTAAATTCATCACCAAACATCTCCCGAAATTTCCTTTTACCTTCTTCAAGAAAAGAAATTAGTTCTTTTTCTACCGGTTTAATTTCTTTTAAACGGTCATTATAAGTTTCCTCATCGAAGTATTTTTCCTGAAGCTCTCTTAGGTCTTTATGATGGGTAACAATCCACAAATGGATATCTTCTAAATCATTGTCATTATACGGCAGAAGATTTACAAAGTGGGTAGAAAGCAGTTCATGGCGATAGCCCCAGCGCTTTCCTTTGGGTTTTAATTGTTCTTGAAACCCCGTCGCTCCTTTGCCAAAATCATGAAGAAACACCGCCCAGAAAAGCTTTTGGAAAAAAAGGGGATCCCCGGCATACGCCGGGGCATTTTGGTAAATTTCCCTAAGACTCTTAAAGACTTTAAACGCTTTTTCGGTATGCTCTTTTAAACTTTCATCGGGCTTAGCAAAAATATTCTGGATCATATAAATACACCCCATAATCCTCATCAGGATCTAAATAAAGATTTTTTTCATCCCTTACCTGACACTCCCGGTCAATAATAATAAACTTCTCGGTTTTAAGCCTTTTTCTGGGATATCCACCATCAAAGATTACCGGCAGGGAAACAAGCGGCCCAACAGCTCCTTGGACGCCAACCGGTACCAAGCAGCCTTTCAAGGTAGCTTTGTCTACTTTAGCAAGTTCGATTTCGTCGATACCCGCAACCCAGGCTAAATCCTGGCTACGCCCTAAAAGCAGCTGATAAACAGGTTTTTTAAAGAGCGACTGCAGGTTTAGATCCGTAAGATATAAGGTAAGTTCCGGTTCAAAGAGAAATTCCCGCCGCCAAACATTGGTTTTGAAAGAAAGTTTTTCGCCTATTTCATAAGCCGTTTCCAGGTCTACCGCCCGGGCTTGGTAGCTAAAATTATAACCTAAGCCAAAATTAACTCGCCGGATAACTTCCCCGGCAGCTGCAGAAATTAAGCCTAATACGGTAGAAAGGGGCGGTACCGTCAGGGTGGGTTGGTAGCCGCTGATAAATAGAGGGTAGCGAAAAGAGGCGGTTAATCCCTTTATCTTAATTTTTAAGGCTTTCATGCCTATCTCCCCAAATAATAATTTTCCACTTCCCCGGCAAAGCGTTCGATCATTTGTTTTACTGTTCCTACTTCGATTCTGTTAAAGCCTTTGGCCGCCATCCGGTTTTTAAACTCCGCTAAATCCACTTCATCCATAAAGCCGGTAGCTTTGCCTAAATATACATTAGAAATTATGCTTTCCTGATAATCTAAAAGCACCTCTTCTAAATAATCAAGGTTAATGATGGGCTTACCGTCTTTTTCTCCGGACAAGTTCATTAAAAGGTGGTTACCGCCGTCTAAGATAAGGAGAGCTACAAATTTTGGTGATACATCGGTTAAATGCAGAGTTTGTTTGGCTCCCCCGAAAAGATAGGCTAAAGCTAATAAAGCTTCTTTCGCCCGTTTAGCCCGCTCTTCGGCTGCCAACACCGCTTCCCCGTCAATGACCGTAGCGTTGTATTCATTGGCCTTCTCCAAAAGTTCGGGGCTAATATTTTTAAAGCCGGTTTTATTTACCGTGGTAAAGCGACCAACGCTATCTAAATCTAAGGCAAAAATACCTTTTAAAACCGTGGAATAGAACTGATGCTCATAGGGAACAGGATCACCTTCGTGCCGGGCCATTACCCCGAAATCATCTACCGGCTTAAAGGGCACTACCGATACCAGCGGGGAACATTTTAGAGGTGATAACCGGGTGAATGTATCCTTTTTCTCAGCCCGCATGTAACCAAAAACATCATCGTCATAATACTTAAAGGGATTGTTTTCGGTAAAAGCCGTTTTTGATTCACGGGCAATCGGGGACATTGGCCAGTTAAATTTGTTTGCTAAAACATCCCGCCACCAGTAGCGCCAAGCTTGGGCCGATACATAGGGATAAATATCCCGGCCTTTTCGAATGGTTTTAACCGCTATGGTATTTTCCGTTCTTGCGCCTACATCGCTCCCGGCATTGTTTAAGGCCGAATGAGGAGCATCAATTAAAACAAATCCAAGGCAGTGCTTTCTCATTCTTTTTCCTCCTCCTCAGTAAATTCTAAAGGTTTATCGGTAAGCCATCCCGATAAAGTTTCGTAGATTCTAAAAAGCAGGAGATCCCGGGTTTCTTTCCAGTTTTGCGGCCCTTCGGGAAAAAGGTCTTCCATATATTCATCTAAGGTAAATAAAGGCGTTGAAACCCCTTTCTCAAACCGTTTCCTGTAAATTATCCTTAATTGATTGCGAAATTCATCGTAACTATTGGCTTTTTCTAAAAGGAAAAGTCTTCTCGTATCATCGGTTTCTTTGATATACCTTGCAAGCTCGTCCCCCACGCGCTTAATGGTTTCAATGCGTTTTTCCATGTAACCTCTCACCTCCTTTAAATATAGAGATAGAAATTCAAAATTGCCGGTGATAGTGCGATTCTGAGGATTGACAAAGTAGGAAACAACGCTTTCCTCGTTTAAAAGTTTGTTAAGGACTTCGTTGTTTAAATTTTTCTTTTCCTCTTCGGTAGCATTTTCGGCTCTCTTGCCGGTATAGCCTTTGGCTTTTAATTCCTGCCATTCCCGCCAGAAGCCTTTTCTTTTGGCCCGAACGATAAAATAGAAAACCCGGGCAGGAAGGTCGTAGATGGAAAGGTCGGGAGATTGGTTGTAATTGGTAAAATTATAAATTCTAACGGCTATCGGTTCTTCAAATAGGTCTGTAAGATCCCGCACAATCTCTTCGGCGAGAAAAAATACAGCATTTACGGGATTTTTATATCCTTTATCATATATTCCCGTTAGATCCCCCAGGGCAATTTGGCGTTTTACTTCATTAATACATTGGCGCACATAGATATAATTTAACTCCTCACTAACGGAATGCACCAGCATAAACCGCCCTCCGCAGGAAAAAAGAACCAGAGGCATAAACTGAACAAGCATAGCACATAAGGCACAGTAGTTTTCTCCGTCCTCCGCCGCTGGAAAATGATTCCTCAAATCTCTGGTGCCGGTAAGAGGTACATCCGTCTTGGTAAATTTTTTATAGGGTTCACGAACACCACAGCCCGCACAGCCATAGCCGGTATTGAGAGGTTTAATATTCTGTTTTAAATCGGCCATAAATTCCAAATACTTATTTTCTTTTTCTTTGACCGATGGATTAGTAAAAGGATTGTTGGGAAAAACCGAATAGAGATTTTTTCGCCAGCGTTCGCTGTTATAGAGTTTTGATGTGATTTCGGTAATTTCATCTAAATCGTTAAGGTTAAGGTCTTCAAGCGATTTTTTGCAATTCCATGCTAAGAGAGCCAATAAACCCGCATCCACAAAAGGATTGCCGGTAAAGGTAAAATAGCCCACCCTCTCACCTCCTTTCAAGCGTAACAAAATTCAAAATAAGCACATTTTTTGCAAAAACTTAATTTTCTGATTTTTTCCGGTGGAAACATTTCCTTTTTTAACTGAATAATTTCGGCAATTATTTGGGATAACTTTTTTTCCACTTCTGCGGTTAAGACTACTTCCTTTCGCTTCTTTTCTTTGGGAAATAAAAGGATGCCTTTAACTGCGGAAAATCCTTTTCGTTTTAAATAATAAAGGTAGTAGTACAGCTGCCATAAATGAGCTTCTTCCATTTTTGATGATAATTTTACCTCGCAAACCGCCCCATCTTCTAAAAGATCAATTTTTACAGAACCTATTTCCAATTCTTTCTTAAAACGCCGATAGGACTCTTCGTGAACGAATCGACCAAGCTCTACCCGGTCATGGACCCTTTCCTGACGGATATATCGAGCATATAGCCAGAGTTTTCGTGGACAAACTGTATAGTAATTTACCTCAAGTCCTCCAAGTTCAATATCATTTATATCGTCCAACATATTTTCACCTTTTAAAAAGATTGTTTTTTCAGCCATTTTTATATACCCAGGAAAAATATTAAAATTAGTCGACCAAAAAATTTTCCAAAATATTTTACTTTTCTGGTAAAAACGCTATGAAATACTGACGGAAAATATAGCGAAGCATTACCCCGCTAATAAAACAGTACCTTTTTTCCCCAGAAATTACGATCCTCGAGTCTTTTGGATTTTTAAAAATTTTAAAAGGCATTTTTTGTATAAATGAACTTTTGGTAAACTTTTTAGTCCTCGTATTTTTAATAAACACCCGCCTCTTGGTTCAATTAAGAATAAAAAAATAAAATAAGAAACCTACTTAACTAAATATTTACAATAGAAATAAAAATTTGTCAATACCTAAAAAACCCAATTTTGGTTCAATTAAAAAACTACAAGGGTAAATAATCACCCTCCTCTATTTCCATCCCATTATGGTTCTATTAAACTACACTTTTAATTTAATCAGATTTATAAGGTTACTGTCAAGAATTCCATGGATTTCTACTTTATCTTCAGTGACCACGTAAAGCTTCAAATAACTTTTTACCGGTAATACTCTATCTTCTGCATCTAGGGATTTAATCGGCTGATATACCAGCATCTACCTTATTAGCAAGTCTTGACCTTAAATCAGAAAATACTTCATCAGCGGTCAAAAATTAAAAGTCCGTTATAACGAATAGGGACAATTTGCGCATCTTCAGGGATAAAGATGCCCCTTTTGCAAGCATTCCAAGATTTTAACTGACAAAGTCGGGGCAGGTCTTTTTTAATAATTTACGGCTTTATTCTTTTCAGATTAAAAATATCGGCATCGTGGTTTGCAAGCTTAAACAGGGCATAGTCTAATTTTTCGGTATGTTCTTTAAGAGTTTCTTTTACTTCCTGCATATCCTTTTTTAAGGTAGCAACATCACTTTTAAGTTCGGCAACATCACTTTTTAATACATCTACATCCTGTCTTAGTTCCTTCATGTCACTTCTTAATTCTTCAATGGCGGCATTGTTGTTTCCTACAATGCGAATTAATTCGGTAAGCATATTAGTTATCTGGTCTAAACGGGCTTCAATTTTAGCTTGGTCAACAGACATAAAATCACCACCTGAGATTATGGTATCTTCAAGAAAATCATAACATATTTTTAAAACTTTTTAAATGAACTTGCCTAAATCTTTTTAGACGAAGATGTAGGGACAATTTGCGCATCTTCAGGGATAAAGATGCCCATTTTTCAAGGGTTACAGGATTTTAACTGACAAAGTCGGGGAGATAGGTGAGGCTGAAAGCGCCCACTTCTGTTTATATACTCATTATATCTGTCGATAATCTGATCGTTACCTTGTTACCATGGATGTAACCGAAAAATCGTAAAGAACTTTTCACAGGTAACAGTAAATTTACCTATTTATTCATTTTTTCCCATCCTTCCACTTCTCCAGGAATTATTTTAAAAACTGGATTTACAGAAATTTCGGTTGTGTTTTTTATTTTGCTGTACCGATTTTTATCCCTTATAATAAGTTTATTTAACAGATGTTCAAATTCGTATTTTATCTGTCCAATAGTAACAGGGATTGGAGGAAGGAAGTTTACTACCTCAATTTTGCTTTGGTCAAAATTATAACCTCTACTTTTCGCTTCTAAATAAACTTGATAAAGATAAGCGTTTAGATAAAGCAAGGGATATGTAGATTTTTTAAATCTTTCAAGTTGAGGATGATTTCTGTATCCTTTTGTCTTTCCTTCTAAAACCTTTTTAGCAAGAAGTCCCTCTCTCCAGAGGGCAAGCAACCCTTTTGTATCAAGATATTTTGGATGTATAGACCATAAACGCATTTTCATCTACCTTTCCTTCTTTTTTGCCTTTTAGAATACCCAGAAAAAATTTAAATGCTTCATTTTCAGAAATCAGCGTTTGCTGGGCAACCTGTGATGGCAAAAGTCTATAGTTCTCGTTCTCTTTCACAAGATGTTATTTTGCAAATTATCTTCTCAGAAATCCCCAGAAATTTTTCAAAATAAATCAGCGGCTTAGCCTTTTTAGACCCCAAATATTTTGCTATAATTTTTACAAAATATTTGGGGTGATTTATTTTGATGACTTTTTATGATTTTAAGAAATATAGGCAAAAGAAAAATGTTTTTTAGAATTAACTTTAATGTTACCAAGGGGAGTACTAAACCTTATAAAAAAACGATACTTTCTCCTTTAAAATGAGAAAAACTTAACTCCACGTATTGTTCAGTAAACACATCTTTTATAATCACCAAAGACACCCCCAACAATAAAATTTATTTCCCTTCACTCAAGGCAGGGTCATCGGGAAAGCGAGCTTCAAAATGGGAAGCCGAGAATACACCATATTCAAGAACAGACTTCCATATACCGCTGATGCCCTTAATACCACGGGTGCTCTTGTTCCTGTCTCCAATGTAAAAATACTCTCGCTCTCCAGACATCGTCATCACTCCATATTGAATAGAGTCAAGGGATCAGAAAGGGGAGAGGGACTTGTTTTTTGCACACTAAATGGAATGAACGGTATGGGGTCGCCGGGAACGATCAGATCAATGATTACGAGAGTCTATACTCCTATGCCAGGAACCGGCCTGCCAGTATAGGCGGGACAGCCATGGCGCAGGCGCTCCCCGCCACCAGGAGCGCCTGCCCCGCCGTCCGCAAATCAGAACAAATAGTCGAATGTAGTAACCTACAGCCTTTGCCGTGGAGTAAGAAACGCCGATCCCGTTGAGACCACCTGTGATTTGATTTTCGATAGCTTTCAGCAGAACATCTGCCAGGTCGGCAAGTTATCCACTTTATCGGCGATTTCGCTGCGCAGGTTTGAACATTAACCCTTTTTTCTTGATTTTTTGTTAAACAGCTTTAAGATAGGCATCCCGGGTGCATCTTTAGCGAGAGCCTCAAAAATCCGTTCCAAGTCCTCTTCGCCTCTGGTTGGCACGAGATACTTGAAGACCTCTACCAAGCGTTCGCGGGCCAGTTTGGGTTCGGCCCAAAGCCTGTCATGGTTATCAGGTATCCAGCGCATGAACTGCTTGAAACCCTCATATTCTTCTTCACTGAACTCGCTAAGAACGCGGTCCAAGTTAGGGGTACCGCCGGATACGCTCATGTTAGAGCAACCCCCACTTTTTCTTAACCGATTTCATCTGAATACCTCCTCGTTCACTTTAGTTCTTTAATTCACCAAGTCCTGCAATAAATGGATGCCGCCTGAATTTTGAAATTTCCCCTGCCATCATTTTTCCCTTCTCAACCCAACCGGTCAACCAAATACCCGCAAAATCTACCGCCCTATCTTAACCAATGCCACCTCCTCGCCTTCCTTTTCTTCCGCTACCTGCAAATTTATCCTGTAAAGTAACATATAGCAACAAAAAACGCAACGGGTATTTTTTGTAGATTTTAGTCGAACTGTCCAGCAAACAGGGTCAAAAATTTTGAACAGACACCGTAGCCGCTCCTTCCGGCGGGCCCTCTCCAAACTGCAGACCCGCAAACCGTTACGCACCCCAGTCCCTCCAAGCTTTCCACCCCAAAAAGGTTAGATTAAAACCTAATTAACAACTTTTATGATTGTTTTCTCTAAGACTATCAAAGGGTAACGGCAAAAAATTCGAAAGTTTAGCGCACAAAACATAAAACCCCTGGTCTTCAAGGTAAACCAAGGGGTTTTTTATACTGGTACGATTGCAAATTCAGGATATTGGCTCCATACTTTCCCGTCCATTAATCTTCCTTTCGCGTCCGCCCCATTGCTTAAAAAAACTGTTAAAAACAAAACAACTCCTTCCTGTAACACTATTCCTTATACTCCGGTATTACCAGCATTTTCTATTGTTAAGAGGTGGTTGCTAAAGAAGCAACAAATACTTACTTTAACTTGATTTATTAGTATGACCGTGTTATTGTATTATAGTAGTGGTATCAAATATGGTGGCATGTGAAATTTTTATGGGGGAGAGTTGGGTGTCAAAAATAAAGAAGCGGTTCCAAAGAATACTTAATAATCCAACTGAAGCTAAATGGGATCAGCTCAAAACAATTTTGGAACATTACGGTTGTTATATCGTAAAAGGTTCTAAGGGAAGTCACTGGGTAGTATATCATCCGGAAGACATGGAAAATAATGTTACCGTTCCTGTACATAATAATAGAGTGAAAGCAGTATATATTAGAAAGCTTATACAACTTCTTGAAAATATTATTGATGATTAGTTGAAAGGAGGTTAAAATTATGGATTTTGATAAAACTTTGGAATTTTTCATGAACCAGGATTATCCTATTGTTTTACGGAAGCTTTCTCCGGAAGATGGAGGTGGCTGGCTTGCAGAAATTCCTGATTTACCGGGTTGCATGTCCGATGGGGAAACTCCAGAGGAAGCACTTGCAAATGTTAATGACGCTAAACTTTCTTGGCTTGAAGTTGCTATTAAACGAGGACAAAAAATTCCTTTGCCTGAAAAAGATAGCGATGAATACAGCGGGAAATTTACTTTAAGAATGCCTAAATCATTGCATAAACAATTAGTCCGATACGCTAAAAAAGAGGGAGTAAGCCTAAATCAATTTATTTTATCTTTGTTATCTTTTAACTTTGGAAAGTTGACAGAAAGGTCAAAGACAAAACGTGATATTTCAGGATACTATTATTATCGAAAAGAAGATTATCTGCCAAAAAACTCTTATGTGAAGTATGATGAGCTATGGCCAGCAAGAAACAGAAATGTTTTTTCGTCTCTCGAGAACATAGAGTTTTCTGGGAATATGACAGTATCAGAAAAAATGGAGGAAAGCTATGAGTAAATTAAAATATTCTTTAAGAACAATAAAGATTCAAGAAATTAATGCTTACTTAACTAAAGAAACTAACGAAAATTCAAAAGGAAGCAAAAAGTTTAGTTTAAAAAGAGAAAAACCATCAATTAATATTGAAGTTTTAAGCGATAAGAAGTTTATAGTTAAGGTATCTGAAAAAATTAGTTTTGTCCCGGATTTACTTGCTTTTAAACTGGAGGTTATTGGTTATTATTCTGCTAATGCGTTAGTAAATGAAGAAGAATTGGAAAAAGATAAGAACTATTTAGCAGAACCATTATTCCCGTTTATTTCTCTAGTGGTTGGATTTATAACAGAAAAAATGCTTAATGGGCCACCTTTGATACTGCCCCCTTTTAATCCATATGAAGAAGACGATAACGAAAATTCCCCGGATTGATTCCGGGAATTTTTCTTTTTTATGAAGGAACTGGAACACAGTTTTTTTTGATAATCGGCTGGCAGCAGCCGCGATAGACCACCTTATCCACCATGCTCATATCCTTGTGTTTAAAGGTGAGAGTTATAGATTTAAAAACGCCCTCTCAAACTGTTATATTTTACCTCTTATGTATCTTTTTGTGCTGGCAATGGCCGATATTTTTTCTGCAGTTTTCTTTGCCGTTTTATGTATTTTTATATTGCCAAACACACTTAAACCGTTTTTTAACTACTTGAGATATACCTGATATTTCATTAATTAATGTATTCCAAATACTTCTATCTATTAACTTGTCAAATTTTGCTTTTAATCTATCAATGTTACTTGAAATTGTATCATTCCATATAATTTTATTAGTTAAATCTGGAGTCAGGTAAGAAACTTGTCCTTCATTCACATAAGGAAAGAACAGATTATAAATAATATTTTCTATTTTTAATCTTTCATCTTCGCAATCCCTTAATTTTCCATTGCCTAAAATTTTTGAATAGATTTTATATATTTTAGCCTCTCCATACTTTAATATTTGTTTTATTTCTTCTTCTGTAATTTTATTTATATCATAGGGGAAAGCATCTAAAATTAAAACACCCCAATATGGAGATAATATTAAAAATGAATGTTCATCATAACTAGCATCATCTATTTCTGATGATGGGTGATTATAAAAACAAAAACCATCTATTTCATTTAAAACTTCTTTCAATCTTTTAATTACCTGGCCTTCAAAGGAATACTCAGTCTGCAATTCAGAAATTATAAATTCCATCTATTTTTTCTCTCCCTTCATAATGAATTATGTTAAACTAATAGGCTGACCCCCAAAATATGGAGATTCCACTTTTATTAATTTGTGTCCTTTTAGCAAGTTATCCTCGCCTAACACTCATAACATACTTCAAAACAAAACAGTTGAAAAAACTTTTTATCCCCCAAATATTTTGCTATAATTCTTGCAAAATGTTTGGAGCAATTTATTTTGATAATTTTTTACGATTTTATCTTTTTATGCTAGCAATGGCCAATATTTTATCTGGATTTTTCTTTGCCGTTTTATGTTTTTATATTGCCAAACACAGTTTTCTAAGTTAAATTTCTCTTTTTTTCATTTATCCAATGCACTATTAATGAAATAAAAAATAATACTATTCCATAGTACAAACCAAAAAAAATATATAATTTATAAGTAGCATAAATTACTAGCGACCACATACTTACAACTCCACCATAAATACTAAAAATACGAATAAACATGTAATCCTTAAACAATGTATAAGCAACCAAAACTACTATCATTGATGCCAAAAATGTTAATACCGTTAAGTCTATCCAGGCAATTTCATATTCTTGTAGGAAGTTTAAAATAGTTTTATTGTATTCTAATATTCTATCTAAATTTGATTGAGTAAATGCTGTGTTATCAATTTTTATTACAAAATCAAATATTGAATTCAAAACAAAATAATAGATTGCAATTACCCATAATAATTGCAATAGCGTATATTCATTTAATTTAAAAACAAAATTTTTAATATAGTCTGCAAAAATGGCAAATACCTCCATATTTACAATCTAACCTCTCCTGTATAAAGCATTTATTTTTATCTTTTTAGATCGCTGTAATTTTCTTTTTTTCTAATTTTTTTAATAGATTTTCATAACTTGTTTTATACATCTCTAACTCATTTGATAATTTATGAATTTGATCCTGTATATTTTTATTATCTAAATTAATAATGAATTGTCTTACATAGTCCCTTAAAATAGTGCGACCTCCGGTGTAGCCTTCTTCTTTGATTCTTTCGTAAATGACTTCGCAGTTGAATATCCCAGATTTATGAGCTCTTGAATGGTATCTTTGTATGGGTCGAGTTTTTAACCTTTTTGGGATGGGGCTTCCTTTCGGGAATACCCTCTGCTCTGAGGTATTTGGTCAATTATACACTGGCGGTGACATTAGTTTACTTCTTTTTTATTAAAATATCAGTAACTTCGTTATAGTAATAATTGGCTTTAATCAATGTAAATAAACGACTGGGGAGCGAAATCTATTCCAAGGGTCTTTAATTCTATAGGTGTATTATATTTTCTTATATCTCTAAGTTTATATGCTATCGCTTTTTTACGACCTTTAAAATAATCTTCGAAAAACTCTCTATTTATACCAGCAAAATCTTTTGTAATTTCCCAGACAATATGGGGTTCGTCAATAATTATTTCCTCAATATTAGCCTCACCAACAATCATTTTTATTGGGTGAGTTGAGTAAATTAATATTTTTTCTATATTTTTCCGTTTAAATATTGTTTTCCTGTATTCATATTTCTTTATGCCACTAAATATTTTTTCAACATGTTTTGGATTAATCGATAATAGTATTTTGCACATTTTTACCACCTAATTCTAATATTTTTAAAAATTGTTCACGTGACAATCTAATATTATATGGATGTCCTTCAAATAAGCCCATATCTTTTAATTTTTTAAAAGTTATGTTTTTTCCCTTACCAAAAAATCCATTATATATCATTTCAATTACTACTATATTCTCTTGGGTATCATAAAACTCCTCTAATTGGTCATTTGTAAAAACAGTTTTATTTTTTGTAATCAATATAAAATCATTTAAATCTGTTAATTTTCTTCCGTACTTTTTAATATATTTAATTTTAGTAAGAGTGCAATATGATGTGGCAACTGATTTATACTGCCTATTTTCACCTGTATGTATCCTATATATTATTACCGGTTCTCCCTCCCTATGGTGAAGTTCACCATAGGGAAAACCTATATAGACTTTTGTAATTCCATTTGCGGCAGCAATTTCCTCAAAATCCTGTTTAGTATTATATAACTCTGAAAAAGGAAACAAAGTATCATGATAATAATCATAAATTGGTATATAACCAGCCTTTGTAAAATTTGCGTTAAGGTATGGAAATGCAGTATAAGGATTTATAGTTTCAAAATTCTTTTTATTTTTTATATATACAAATTCTCCCCGGTGATTCATCCCTACATTTTTGAAACCAAATTTTTCAATTAGTTCAATAAGCACTTTATGCTTTGGAAATATTGTTAAATATATTTCTTCAGCATCTGATTCCTGCCATTTCCATAATGCTACGCCTAAAGCGCCTTCTCCAAGTCTTTGTCCTTGTACTCTATCATCAAGTTTAAAAGTACCAATTTTAATTCTTTTCTTTTGAGGAAGAACTTTATCATTAATTCTAATTTCCTCTTCCTCATCCTTAAAATAAATAAAAGCACAAATACCCCACTCATCTTTGTAAACAAACGCCTTCTCATTATTTTGCACTTTCTTTAAAAACCATTCTGGAAATTCTTCATAATCTTCCTTCAATGACTCAAAAAACGGATCAGCTAAAGCACACTCAGAAAACGGCAGCCATTCAAATTTTCTAATCAACTATACCTCCTCCTATTTCCTATTTTCACAATAATTAAAGAAAAGCAACGTCACTTTATCAGTCAATCGCTTAAGGATTCTGTAAAACTTTACTGCAAAGTTCATTAATTTTTTCAAACCAACTTTTTACCTCATCCCAAGCATTTAAATCTTCAAGATGTTTTTTAGTTATTTCCTTAGAGCATTTACAACAAAGTTTCATTTTTATATCCTTTTCTTTCATATTTGGAATTTTATTTTGAATTTTTTTCGGAATATCCTCGTAGTCCCAATTTTCAACATCACTTAAATCAATATTAAATTCTTTTTCGACAATTTCCTTAGGGATGTAATTTTCTATTTCTCTTTTTTCTGTTAACCTGCCACAAGATCCATCATTCCTGGAATTTACTTCTTCGATTTGCTTTTTATACTGTTCATTTGTGTCTCTATCATATAAATGAAATTCAATTGCATTAGTGTTTTTCAAAGCATATCTATTTATCCAATCTTTTAAATTTGCCCCACGCATTGGAATTATGCTTAGAATACCTGCTTCTATTTTTGATTCTATATCGATTATTTCTTTCAATTCTGGTATATTTTGGTTAATATTTAATAAAAATTTTTCATCGGTTTCTCCCTCTACACAAACAATTACTTTAGCAATCTCGGGCAAAAGCCCCATATTTTTAATAATTTTATCCGCAACTTCAACATCGAAATTTTTAACATTTGAACTATACTCTTTTTGTTCAATATATCGAATTGAACTTGTTTCTAATAACCGTATCAACGCTGGGCTATGCGTGGTAATTAAAACTTGGATGTTTGGATATTCAGATAATTCTAAAAGTTGCTCAATTAATTTTTTTTGTAAATCTGGATGTAAAGACGTTTCAGGCTCTTCAATCGCATATATAGTTGAAGCTAAATTTTTATCTCTCTTCAATCTTTCAACCTCTGCAGTAAAGAAGCTTAATAACACTATACGTCGAATACCACTACCCCGTTTATTTAGAGGTACTTCGTCAGTTTTGAAACCTATTGATTTATATACACTTGACCATTTTAACTTATCAATCCCAGGTATCTCTGGCTCTAAATTAAAGTTAGAATCTGGTGAAAAATTTTTAAAATAATCTATTGTTTCTTGGGCGATTTTACTAATTTTCTCGTTTACCTTCTTTGCAATACTCTCAAGATTTTGCTTGACCTCTTCTTCATTAAAGATTTGTTCAATTGCCACTTTAAGAGGATCTTGTACTTCTTCATCTTGGTCCAAATTTTTCCTATCAGAATGGAAAAGGGCATATAAAGGTAAATAGTCTGAAAGCTTTTCCCAAATTTTCTTTGCATCTTCGCTATCAACTTTTACTTCTATTTCATCTAACCTCAACTCACCGTCTTTTTGTTGATAATATTTTCTTATAGCCTTTCGCAGAACTGCTGACTTACGCTTATCTTCACAATCAATGTTATTTTCTTCAACAAATTTTCTTAAATCATTTATTTTCTTTCTCAAAATATCTTGCAAATAATCATCATTGGCAGGATGGTAACATTTTAAAGCTGTTTCTTGTAGTTTTGCATTTTTAAATGTCTTCCAAATTTCTAAATTGTTATTTCGATTCAATAAATATTCGTCTTTCAAATTGGTGGGATTAGTCTCATCGATAATTAATTCTTCAGGATAGTTTGTAAGCTCTATCCCTATTCTAAAAAAATCCTTACCTTCACTTGCTGTTTTCACATTCAGATCATTTTTATCAATCTTAACATTCCCTTTTCCTTCATTAAAAAAAATATCTAAAGCCTCAAAAATAGATGACTTTCCAGCATCATTTTTACCAATAAATGCCGTAAAATCTGATATATCAACTTCATGTAATCCATAATAACCTCTAAAATCTTCTAAAAAAATTTTAATTAATTTCATATTCATCACCCCATTTCTTTGTTATTACCAAAAGTTTAAGAAATTTTTAGTACATAACATTTTTTAGATTGATATTACTTATTTTTTATACTTCTTAACTCTACATTTTTTAAATGCTGTGTCCTTATCTTATCATTATCATATTTAATTCATTTGAAATAATAAGATTTTTGTTTGCTCCTAAAATATCAATAACAACTTCAATATGAGGATGGCCATATCTATTTGAAAATCCTGATGATGAAATCCAAAACTCACAATTTCTAAAATCTTCAATCAATTTTCTATTCCAGTTTCCCCTTGAACCATGATGGGGTAAAGTAATTAAAGAAACATTTTCTTTGGGAATGTTAAATTTTGAAATATCAAATTTTGAAACGTCTTCATTGAACCTTTTTAAAAATGAATAATAGTTTTCCTCACGTTTAACATTTGCATCGCCAAATAATATTTGGGCAGAAAAATTAAAAACTTCATGCCAACAACAACAAATATAGTTGCAGCAAAATTTGCAATTATTCCATGCGTTATTACATCCAATAAACCCATAGCTTTTAGTATAATCCGCAGGATAATGTAATAAAACTAAACTTGTCCAATTTAGATCTTATACTACTTTTTGATAACATTCTTTTAATTTTTTGCGGTTTTCATTATCTAAAATTAAATCTTTTATGTTTTCTATATTATATAATTTTTCTCGTTTTAATTCACTCTTAAATTTTTGCATTATTTCAATATTTACTTCAAAACAATGTAAGTTAAATACCCAAATGTTACGATACTCTATCTTTCCGTAATGATTATAAATATCGACTTTCAAACTTTTTAAATTATTTTCAAAAGCTTTTCTAGATTTAATCAGCTTTATTGATAATTTGCTATCATGGTCACCAAATTGATTATCAGAATTTTCCCAATAATCATCATTTTCTGCTGTTACATAAATGATTCGTTTAACCCCATGTCCTTCAAAATATTGAGTAGGGTTATTTAAAAAATTAAAATACCATTCTTGCTTTAGATAATTCCATCTAACTGCAATCAACAGCCTTTCTTCCAATGCTATGTATGGCAATATCACTGTTTCAATTTCACATTTTTTTAAGAGAAGTTCAAGACCACTAACATGGTCATAATGTAAATGAGATAAAATTAACAAATCTATTCTTATTTTCCCTTTCAAATAGGTTATAAATTCTGTAACTGCCTTTTTGATATTTTTATAATTTTCTGAACCACAATCATAAATGAAATTTAAGTCATTAATTTTTCCTGAATAAAATAATCCTTGTCCTACGTTGTGAAAAATAAATTCGCATAGATTTTGCATAGTAACCTCCTATTTTACCTAATGTTCAACAATTTCTCCCTATGTAAGTTGGAACCAAAATATCTTAAAAAAGGGAAATCAAGTAAGTTATCTTGAAGACGAGATAAATTTATCCATTGCATCTTTTATAGTTTTAATAAAATCATCCCGCGAAAAAGCCTTAAACTTAATTGATACAGCAGTCCTCCATCTTTGTCCCACTGCTCATTCTGAGCTTTTTGTGCGCGATATTCAGAAAAACGATTATAAATGAAATCAAGTAGCTCCTCCCATGTGAGCTGAACAACTGTTTCCTGAAGTTGTTTATTTTTCTCTGAACCGATAGCAAACAACCTCACTCGAAACTGTTGGTCATTATAATAACCATTATGGTAAAGCGCTTCAGCTACTTTTGGTACAATATCTTTTGGAAAAGCACCTAAAGCATAAAGAACTCGGTGCAAATTCTGATCAACCAGTAGGCAATTTTTTCGGGATTTATCTTTAGATCTTTCGTAAACATACCCGGCAACTCCCCTTATACTGACTTTTTAAGTAGATAATTGGTAAAAGAACTCACTTATGCACTCTTGATTTTCTATAATGCCTGCCATTTTGTGGCGATTGTGAAACTCTAAGCCGGCCCGGCGAAAAAAATCCGGAAGTTCCCAGCCTTTCCTGTACCACTCCGTTGAGTCACCACAAATTAACTCGGCAAGTGCTTCCAGAGTTTTCTCATCAAGTGGTTTCAACGTCTTATCCACTTGAGGTCCCTCCAATCCATATTTCCCTTGGCCTAAGCCATTTTGTATTCCTGTAACCACCTTCAATTTTTTATAATTTTTTTACAATTTATTCTACATTATTTTTCCGATTCCTTGTTCTGTTTTGCCATATTTTGTCGTTAAAATTTTACATAATTCGACATTTTAAAATTTGCTTTATCTTATAAAAACTTGAGCTGATATTGTTTCCAAAAATAAACTTTCTTAATTTAGCCACTTTCTACAAAATCTCTTTTAAAAAAATTGAGCCGGCAAAAGCCGCCTTAGGCTGGGAGTTAGCGATTGAAGGTTAGAGGCTGGAAAAATAAAAAGCCCCGGGTAATTCCAGGGCTTTTCGCACTTAGATGTTGGTATAGAAGGTCTGGTCGTTGATGTAGGGGTTAATGTTTTATATTGTCAATAGCGGATTTAAATTGACCCATTTTCAACGGTTTTAAATTGACCCACCCTGGCTTTTTTTAAAATTAAGCTTTGACATGTGGATTACCGTAGAGACCGGTTTTTAACCTGTCCTTTAAGCGGTAGCTGTTCCCCCTTATGTTGATTATATGGGCATGGTGTAATAGCCTATCCAACACTGCAGTGGCAAGCACCGGGTCTCCCATGAGCTCCCCCCATTCCCCAAAGCTTTTGTTGCTGGTGAGGATGATGCTCCCCTTTTCATACCGGGCACTTATTAGCTGGAAAAAGAGGTTTGAGCCAAGGCCATCTAAAGGGAGATAGCCCACTTCGTCGATAACAAGGAGCTTGGGCCTAAGTTAGATCCTCATTCGCCTTTCCAACCGGCTTTCTTTATGGGCTGTTTTTAGGTCTTCAATGAGCCTGGAAAGGCTCGTAAAGTAAACTGATATGCCCTGGGACAGGGCTTCTATAGCAAGGGCTAT
>NZ_BDJK01000041.1:0-231 GCF_001950255.1 Carboxydothermus pertinax | reverse complement strand
TATGTTGATTATATGGGCATGGTGTAATAGCCTATCCAACACTGCAGTGGCAAGCACCGGGTCTCCCATGAGCTCCCCCCATTCCCCAAAGCCTTTGTTGCTGGTGAGGATGATGCTCCCCTTTTCATACCGAGCACTAATTAGCTGGAAAAAGAGGTTTGAGCCAAGGCCATCTAAAGGGAGATAGCCCACTTCGTCGATAACAAGGAGCTTGGGCCTAAGTTAGATCCT
>NZ_BDJK01000040.1 GCF_001950255.1 Carboxydothermus pertinax | reverse complement strand
GGGAATGTAAATAGTTTTGTGTAAATGGTTTTTACCTAACTAAAATGGCAATACTTTAAATAGCTTTACCTGCCAGGAGGATAGGGCAATGCCGAGGGGCAACCTGAGCGCCTGGCATGGTTTGCCGGGGATAGGGGGTAACTCCCCCTCCCAAAATTATCCCTGGGAAACCTAAAGCGATAAACCTCGGGGGTTTGGGGGCAGAGCCCCCATGATCTTGCTTTTATTTTGCCAACTTTTCTTTGTTATATAATCATTCTTTCCCCAAAGTATATAGTGAATTGTGATACACATAACCCCCAGTCTTTTATGGGCATCGTCCATTTTTTCAGAATATCAACCGTTGCAAGGTAAAGTATTTTTCTCAAAGAATCATCTGTAGGATAAGTAGTTTTGACTTTTGTTACTTTTCTTAGCTGCCGATGATATCCTTCTACGATGTTTGTAGTATAAATTAATTTGCGGATTTCTTGCGGATACTTAAAGTAGGTGCTTAACTCATCCCAGTTTCGTTCCCAGGACTTTGAAACTATCGGGTATTTTTTATCCCACTTTTCTTTAAGCTCTAAAAGTCCAAGTTCAGCTTCTTCTAAAGTTGCTGCACCATATACTTTCTTTAAATCTGCCATTAAATTTTTACGATCTTTGTACGAGACATACTTTAATGAATTTCTAATCTGATGGATTACGCAAAGCTGAATTTCTGCCTTAGGAAATACTGCTTTTATGGCTTCTGAAAAACCTGAAAGTCCATCTTTCGAAACTATTAAAATATCCTCTACACCACGATTTTTTAAGTCGTTAAAGACATTTAGCCAAAAAGTTGCTGATTCATTTTCTCCAATCCAGATTCCAAGGATATCTTTATAGCCGGATGTATTAATACCAAGAACGGTGTAAGCTGCTTTATTTATTATTCTTCCGTCCTGGCGAACTTTAAAGTGGATAGCATCAAAATAAACTATCGGATAAACTCTTTCTAAAGGTCTTGCTTGCCATTCGGTAATTTGCGGCATGATTTTATCGGTAATTTTGCTGACTAAAGCCGGGGAAACATCAATACCGTAAATGTCTTTCATTTGAGCTTCAATATCCCTATTGGTCATACCTTTGGCATACATTGAGATTATTTGGTCTTCAAGCTCATTGGCAGTTGTTTGGTATTTCTTGATGACTTGCGGTTCAAATTCACCGTTCCGATCTCGCGGAATTTCAATTTCTGTAGGGCCTAAACGAGTTTTTAAAGTCTTTTTACTATACCCATTGCGACTATTGCCCGAATTTTTCCCTTTAGGATCGTACTTTTGATAACCCAGGTGGTGTTCAAGTTCAGCTTCTAATAATTGCTGAATAGTATCGCTAAAAATGTTCTTTAACGCTTCATAAATGTCTTCAATACTTTTGCATTGACGGGCTAAATCTTTTACCGTCAGGTTTTCAAGGTTTTGCATAAGTGATCATCTCCTTAGTGGTATTATTTACCACTTACACAAAACCTTAAACATTCTC
>NZ_BDJK01000039.1 GCF_001950255.1 Carboxydothermus pertinax | reverse complement strand
CACTTTAATAATACCCGAGGGATACCCACCTTTTTCAATGCCTGTTTTAGCTTAAAAAAATATTGTGAACGATTCTCTGGCCTATCTACAATTATTTTTGGAATTAGACTTGACAATTTTGTATTTGAAATTTTAAAATAATAAAAAATTAATGGCGATGGAGCTCGCCTAACGCTCGTTGAGCTAATAGCTCCTACCGAAAGTAAAGTTTTCGGTAGGAGTTTTTTATTTTCTTAGCTCCATAAAAAGGGGTGGCAAAATTTATGGAAAACACCTGGCTGGGGACAGCTAGATGGCTGGGTTTAGCTTTAGTAAGCGCTTATTAGCTGGCTGGGCCGGAATCTCTAATTATTTAGTGTTGATTGCGGTAGGGGTGGTGGCAGGTAACTTTTTGGGTTTACTTACCACCCTTTTGGCGGATTTCTTAGCCGGGTTGGACAGCATCCTTCAAACATTCCTAGCCGAGGCCGAGGTTAATCTATGGTGCTAAAAACAAAGTTTAAAGAAAGTGTAAATATTGGTTTTCTTTCTTTTTCCTTGCCTTTTGCTGGTGTTTTGCTTTATGCTTATTTTGTCTACATTGGACCCTTCAGGACGCAGAGGTATTACTCTTTCCGCTACTTCGGTTGCTGTGGTGACGCGGTAATGATTGAAACAGGTCTCAATGTAGACTTACCTTTGGTACTATTTCCGCTTTGTTTGGTCTTAACCATGGTTATATTAACCAGGCATTATACAATTTTGGTGACCTAAAAAGAGGGGGTTAAAATGAATTATTTTGCTGTAGCTCTGGGAGGATTTTTTGGGGCAATTGCGCGGGAAATTACTGGCCGTGCTATAGGTGCAAGCATTTTCCCTATTAACACTTTAGCAATTAATCTTGGCGGTAGTTTTTTACTTTTATTTTTTATGACCTTGTTCTTAGAAAGAATAAATGTAAGCGATCCAGTACGTTTAGGATTGACTTCTGGATTTTTAGGAGCGTATACCACTTTTTCAACAATGACCAAGGAAATTTATCTATTGCTTTTACAGCATAAACTTTTAATTGGGTTCATTTACTTCTTTTTATCTTTAAGTGGTGGGTTTTTTTCAGGTATACTTGGTCGAGCCTTAGCTCTTTACTTGGTTAATTTAAATTTCAGGAAAAACACAGTAAAGGATGAGGGTTAATGGTGGAAATACTTTTAGTTGGTCTTGGGGGGAGTATTGGGGCCATTTTAAGATATACCTTTACTAAAAAAATAGGGGAACGATACCAGGGGGATTGGCCGCTGGCGACGTTTTTGATAAATATACTTGGTTCCTTTGGCCTTGGGTTATTATACGGGTTAAAATTAAATCAACTAATATGGCTTTTACTTGGTACCGGCTTTTTTGGGGGATTTACGACTTTTTCTACTTATATTTATGAGGCAATTTTTCTTATGGAAGAAGGGTTGTTTTGGAAAAATGCGAATTATTTATTTACATCGATATTTACTGGTGTAGTTTTCTTTGCTGCTGGTATGTGGTTAGCAAATTTTTTTAAGGGAGGCATTTAAATGAATAAGGCAAAATTACTCAAAATTTATGTGGGTGAAGCAACCAAACATGATGGGAAAAATGTAGTTCAGCTAATAATAAAAATTTTAAAAGAAAATGAAATAGCCGGGGCAACGGTGAGCCGGGGTATTATGGGATATGGATCGGATGGAATAATTCATGGAACGAAATTAGTAGAACTTTCTTCCGATCTTCCGATAATAATTGATGTAGTCGATAGCGAGGAAAATATTCAAAAAGTGCTTCCCAAAATATTAGAGGTTTTACCAAAAGGATTGTGTTTTACCTTGGATGTAGACGTTCATTTTTATGGAACCAAAACAAAATAAAAGCTTTTGGCCGACCTTGACTTACACTAATATTAGCAGTTATATTAAAAAGGAGAATTTTTGTACGAGGGAAAAGATGAAGCTTGCTAAATTTTTTGCGGTATTTATATTAATTTTAAACTTAAAAGCCCTGGTTTTGGCAGGGGAGCCGCAAATTGTTGGTCGAGCGGCAGCAGTAATTAACGTTAAATCGGGAAAATTTGTTTATTTAAAGAATCCCGACCAGAAAATGTATCCCGCCAGTACGACGAAAATATTGACTACCCTGATTGCCTTAGAAAAGGGCAATTTAACCGATATGGTTTATGTAGATAAAGAAGCTAGTTATGTGGAAGGCTCAGCTATCTGGCTAAATCCAGGGGAAAAAATAACCTTGGAAGACCTTTTATATTCGATAATGCTAAACTCTGCCAATGATTCTGCTATAGCGGTAGCTAAGCATATTGCCGGAAATGTTTCAAGCTTTGTTCGAGAAATGAATGATAAGGCCAGGGAATTGGGGGCGAAAAATACCCATTTTGTCAATCCTAATGGTCTTCCCAATGATGACCATTATACCACAGCCAGGGATTTAGCTTTAATTGCCCGGGCTGCTATGCAAAATCCCAAGTTTCGGGAGATTGTTGCTACTAAAACAAAAGTAATAAATCGTGATCCTAAGTATCTCCGGCTTTTAATCAATCATAATAAGCTTTTGTGGCGTTATGAAGGGGCCAATGGTATTAAGACCGGGTATACAGTAAAAGCCCGGCAATGTCTGGTGGCTTCTGCCAATAAAAATGGGGAAGAGTTTATTGCGGTTATTTTAGGCAGTGAGGGCAGCAATGTTTACGATGATGCGCAGAAACTTTTGGATTATGCCTTTGCCAATTATAAAACGGTAAAGGTTATCAGTAAGGGGCAACAAATTAAAAAAGCTCCAGTTACCGATGGACGGGAGACGGTTAGCTTAGAAGCGGCAGAGGACTTGTATGATACTGTTTATAAAGACGAAAAGCCTGAATATGAATATAAAACTTCTCTTCAGGAATTAAAAGCTCCGGTTAGAGCCGGTGAGACATTAGGGACTCTTTTAGTTTGCCGAAAGGGAATAAAAGTTGGTGAGGTTAATCTTATCGCGGCTAATGGGGTAGAGCCAAGTTTAGCTGCAAAAGGAAAACGGATTTTTTATCCGGGACTTTTAGTTTTAGCAGGATTATTTTTAACTTTTCAATTTCTTAAAAAATATGGTAGAATAAAGCCAAAGTACTAAATCTTTGGCTTTTATTTTTGGAGGATATTTATGTATAACCTCTTCAAGATAGTTTTAAAAAGGATGGCTATTGCTTTTATAAGCTGGGGAGCTGGACTTTTTTTAATTGTTGGCTATAGTTTATTAATGTATTATCTTTATATGAACTATTCCTTGTGGTATATGCTGGTTGGTGCTGTGTTTTTCTGGGTTGTCTTATATTTTATCATTGATTTTTGGGGCTTATTGTCGGGATTTGATGAGAGTATTAGCGATAACACAAAATAATTGATCTACAAGATTGTGAAAAAAAGGACGGGTTTTATGGAAAATATAATAAGTCAAGTGGGAAAAATGCTGCGGGATAGCGATTATAAGCTTACCCCTCAAAGAGAGGAAATCCTTCGGGTTTTAATTGAAAACCAGGACAAACATTTAAGTGCTGAAGAAATTTTAGGCCTTGTGAAAGAAAAAGCTCCGGAAGTAGGATTAGCCACTGTTTATCGAACCCTAGAAATATTATATTCTTTGGGACTGGTCCACTGCATGGATTTTGGCGATGGACGGAAAAGATATGAGTTTGAACTCCTCGATACTAGGGCGCACCAACACCATCATTTAATTTGTTTAAGATGTGGTAAAATTGAGGAAATTGAAGAAGACCTTTTGGAGGAACTGGAGCGGGAAGTTTACAGGAGCAAAGGCTTTACTGTAACTAATCACCAGCTAAAAATTTATGGTTTTTGTAAAAATTGTGCTCCAAAATTGGAAGGGGAGATTTAAATGAGTTGGCTAGAAGGGGAATTTAAACCCCAAAATAAGGGAGTAGCTAAGGTTTTAGGTGAGTTAGAAGCCAGAGTTATGGAAATTATGTGGGATTTAGGTGAAGCTACAGTTAAGGATGTTCACAAGGTGATTAATCAGGAAAAAAGGCTCGCCTATACCACGATTCTCACTATTATGGGACGACTTCACGAAAAAGGTCTTTTAACCAAAAAGAGCATTGGCCTTGCCCACTCCTAATACTCCGGCGGTAAGTCGGGAGGAATTTAGTGATAAAGTAGCCCAAATCGTAGTGGAAGGTCTTTTGGAGGATTTTGCTGAGCCAGCTTTTACCCATTTTTTAAAGAAAGTAGGACAAGACCCTGATAAACTTTCAGAACTTGAAAGGATGTTAAAAAAATTAAAAGAAAAGCAGGGATAAGATGCAAAGCGGATTGCTCCATACGTTTTTTCTCTACGCTTTCTTTGGACCGCTCTTTGGGTATACCCTATTATTATTATTTGGAAAAAGGTTTTTGAAGAAAAACAGTTTTTTTTGGAGTGAAATTTTAACAATACCTTTATTAATTCCCATTTTGGCTATAATTCTTTTCTGGGGCAAGCCTTGTCCGCTTTTAGCTGTAAACCCTAGTTTGTTTAGATTTGCAGGGGGTTTTTTTTGTTTTTTGGGTGATTTAGCGGCAAAATATTTAGCACCGGTGTTTCTTTTGGCTACTTTTTATGGTTCGTACCAAGTAGTAAAACCGTATCTAGCTTTTAACCGGTTATTAAAAGCTGGAGTGTTAAAAAAGAATGAGTATTTAAGTAAAATTACCGCTGAAATTGCTACTAAAATGGGGCTTATAAAAGTTACACCTTATTTTATGCCGGGTAAAATTACCGCTTTTACTTTTAATTTTATAAAACCGGTGGTGGTAATTGGGGAAGAGTATGCAAAAGGTTTAAGTGAGGCAGAACTAAAGGCTGTTTTAGCCCACGAACTTGCTCATGTTAAAGCAAGAGATAGCTTAATTATTAGCATCTGCCAGTTTACTACCTACCTTTACTTTTTTGTACCTGGACTAAAAAAATATTTTAGGCAAATACTAGCTTTTCGGGAGTTAAGGGCCGATAAAATTGCCTTAGGTTATTTAGGAGATAAAGAAAGTTTAGCTTCGGCTTTAGTTAAAACTTATAAATTTGGAGCTACTGAAGCTTTGGTTGGTTTTGCAGCGGACTTGAGCAATGATGTTGAAATTCTGCGGATGCAAGCAATATTGGAAAGTGATTTAGAAATTCCTCGGCGAAATGTTCTCTATTATGCTCTGATTATTTTGATTGTTGTCCTAAGCCTATATCTATTGTATTTTATTTGCTAAAAATTGGTTAACCCCCCTATTAGGGCGGGTTAATTTTTTTGTAACATTTTTGTAACTATATTTTGTAGAATTTAATTTATAATAAAAATAACTACAGAAAATAGTAGGTGAGGCAATGAAACTTTGGAACGTAGTTTTTTATCAGATGATCGATAAAAAGACGAAAGTTTTTTTAATGGTACTGAGTATTGCGATTACCATTGGGGGAATTGCGGGAATTTTACTGACTACCTTTAATTTACAGCAGGAAGTAGCGGACTATTATGACAAAATTGGCGCCAATATTGTGATTGTACCCCAGGAGCTTAAAAGAGGAAGTGCTTTTGACGGTGTGCCTTTTACTGGTCAAAAGCGGCTTGGAATTGATTTAGCTTTGCCTTCTAAGATAAAAACTATTAAAAACAAGGAAAGCATTAGTATCATTTCACCTAAAGTTGTGGTGAAAACGGAAATAAATAAAAAAGAAGGGGTAGTTTTGGGGGTAAACTTTGCCGAAGAATTAAAGGCAAAAAAATGGTGGCAGATTGCTGGACAAAAGCCCCAAACTTCAAGAGAAGGTTTAATAGGGGAGGACCTCTATGCAAAGCTTGGAAAGCCTAAGGAAGTAGAGGTTAACGGCAATAAATTTATCATAGCCGGGGTGATAAAAAAGACTGGAAGTTTTGAAGATAATAGTTTATTTTTAGATCTTACTACCGTGCGGACGCTTTTTAAAATAAATTCTTATACTTTTATAGAAGTTAGTGCTCTCTGCTCTAGTTGCCCCATACCGGAAATTGTCAGGCAAATAAAAGCTTTGGATCCAAGCATTAAGGTTTCGGCTATGGCTGATGCTATTTATGACCGTAAACTTTTGGTAGAAAACTTTAACAGCTTTGGTCGGCAAATGGCCTACGGACTTTTGGTTTTAGGTTTAGGGAACTTCGTAATCCTTTCCTTTAGCCTTTTTAAGGAGCGGGAAAAGGAATTATTAATCTTTCGTACCATTGGTTTTAATAAACTTAAAATATTTAACCTTTATAGTTTAGAACTGTTTACAGTAATTGCTTTTAGTGAGATTTTTGGCAATTTGTTAGCGGTGGTATTGTCTTTGGCTTTGGCAAAAATGTTAGGTATTGCAAAGGCCCAGTTTTTTTCCTGGCAATACTCCGCCTGGGCTTTGATAGGGGGCCTTATTTTAGGGGGGGTGGTATCAATATTACCGGTTATTAAAGTCTCCCGCCTCGACCAGCAAGAAATTTTACGGGAGTATTAGGAGGTAAACGATGGCGTTTATTGAAGTGGAAAAGATTAATAAAAAATTTCAAAAAGGGAAAAACACGACCCACGTTTTAAAAAATGTAAGTTTTAATGTTCAAAAGGGCGAATTTTGGGTGGTGGCTGGTCCTTCGGGGTCAGGAAAATCAACGCTTTTAAGCATCCTTGGGAGCTTAAACGAGCCGGATGAGGGCAAGATAATGGTGGATGGTTTAGACCTTTTTAGCTTAAGTCACGATGAACGGGCCCTTTTTCGCTTAAATTACCTTGGTTTTGTGTTTCAAAACTTTCACCTTTTACCTTATCTTACCGCCCTTGAGAATGTTTTATTACCCACTTTAGCTTATCCTAAGAAGTTAAATAAAAAAGATGAAGCATTAGAACTATTAAAAATATTAGGACTTTCGGGAAAAGAAAATAAGTACCCCAGAGAGCTTTCCGGAGGAGAGCAGGAACGGGTAGCTATTGCTAGGGCTTTAATAATGGAGCCAGATATCTTATTAGCCGATGAGCCCACCGGCAACTTAGATAGCAAAACCGGCGAAGAAGTCCTAAACATTTTTTCAGAATTAAACCGCCAAGGTAAAACTATTGTTATGGTTACCCATAACCTTGCCCATCTTCAATATGCAACCCATGCTTTATTCTTAAAAGATGGAGAGGTCTTAGAAATTAAAACTTTAAAGGAGGTTAATTAAATTGAGTAAAAAAGAAGAATTTTTAAAACAAAAGAATAACACGCAAAAAACTCTTAAAATTATCATTGCAGTCCTGGGAATTGCAGCGTTAGGCTTAATTTTAATGTTATTTTTACCGGGAAATAAGAAAAAGGAAGGCGCTTATTATGCCAGCGAAATTAACTATTCCGGGCAGGAAATTCAAATGACAGATATTCAAGCAGTGGTAAACAAGGAGGGAAAAATTGAGATACCGTTAGAGGATGTAAAAAAATACGGAATTGTTTATGTGCCTTATAGTCCGACCAAACCGCTGACAGCCTTTTTCTTAAGCGACGGAAGATTGGTAGTAGCAGTAAGCATCTGTGAACCGTGTCAGGGCTATCGCTTTAAAATTCAGGACAATGCGCTGGTTTGCATGACCTGCGGTACTCGCTGGTCGCTTTTAGATGATTTAAAAGGAATCGATGGGGGCTGTACAGCTTACCCGCCCGCTGAAATACAATATGAAGTTAAAGATGGAAAAATCTTGGTGGATAAAAGTATTGTAGATGCCTGGCAGCCGAGGGTTTAAGATGAGAAGTTTTGGTATTGAAAGTTTTATTTTAGGTAGGTTTGGTCGGGTAACCACTAAAACTGCCCTCGTTTTAGTAGTTTCTGCCATCCTTTTCACCATTAGTTTGGTATTAAGTAATTTAAACACTTACTTAGAATCGGAAAAGGAAAAGCGCGGACAGCGAATTGCTGTTACTGCTGAAACCGAGCATTTTAATTTTACTTATCAAAATATTACTTTAGTTTCAGGAAATTATGAAATAGCTTATATTCCTGAACAAGAAGCCACTAAATTCTATAATACTTTTAAAGAACAAATTACCGTTTTTGCGCCTAAAAAAGTTAGGTTCTTTTCAGTAAAGGGGCAGAAAGCTGCTGTAATTTATCTTGATTTTCCTGAGGAAAGGAAATACCGCCGTTACTGGGAGGTTTTAGGTAAATATCCCCAAAAAACGGGCGAAATTTTGGTAGGGGCCGAAATTGCCCGGGAGTATAATCTTAAGATCGGTTCAACCGTAGATTTTGGCGATTTTAAAGGGAAGGTAGTGGGGATTTTAAAACCTACCGGAAAAGACGAAGATGGATTTTTCTTTGCAAGCATTAAAGAAAACTCTGCTCCTAAAAACTATTTTCTCCTTCAGGCAATTTTAAAACCCGGGGACGATACTGTTAAAAGTAAGGCGTTGAAACTTTTTCCTAAATTAAACATTAATTTTCTTACCGGACCGGAAGAACAGCGCTTTAGCTTACTTTTGAGATATCAAGTATTTGGTATTGTTTTGGCCGTTGTCCTGTTAGTAATGGGATTTCTTTTGGTAAAATCCTTTTTAGAAAATGACCTTTTGGGAAGGAGCAGAGAAATAGGGATTTTTGCTGCTCTAGGCTTTAAAACAAATAATATTTTAAAAATTATTTTATTGGAAGATTTTTTAACCGTTTTCCTGGGCGTTCTGGCAGCTCTACCGCTGGGATTTATTATCACCAGGGCAATCCTGCAAAAATTAGATATTCCTTTTCAGGTAATGTTAAGTGGACTAAATATAGCGTTTTTCACTGCAATGATAATTGCGGCGGGGATGAACTATAATAAATTAGCTAAAATTTTAAAGATACCAATAACTGACCTCTTAAGAGGCAAGGCCGGGGAATAACCCGGCTTTTTTTGTTGCATGTTTTTCTGAAAAAAAAGATAATGAAAGAGAGGTGAAACCTATGCGGACAGTAAAGCTTTCTTTGGAGTTTGAGGACCGGGTTGGTATGGTTTTAGATGTGTCCCAGGTAATTTCTGCAAAAAATATCAACATTGTTACTTTTCAGGTGCTTCCGGGGAAGATGTTTCTTGAACTAGAAAAAATTGACAAAAAAACCTTAAATCAAGTGATTGGTGATATCAAAAAAATACCCAAAGTTTTGAAAGTTTTTCCCATAGAAATAATGCCCTACGAACAAAAGGAACAGCAACTCAGGGCCGTACTGGACACGGTAAACGAAGGGATTTTAGCTATCGATGGCCATGGAGTAATTACCATCTGTAATCAAGCCTGTGCTGAGATGTTTGCTATACCAGCTGACAGGATAATTGGGCAGGAGGTAGAAAAGCTCTTAGCAAAAGATATTCCCATGCTTAGGACATTAAAAACAGGAGAAATCTATAACAATCAGGAAATCATAATTAATGTTGAAGGAAGACGGCTTCACTATCTTACTTCCGGAAGGCCTATTAAAGACCGCGGGGGAAACATTGTAGGGGTTGTGGCAGTCTTAAAACCGATGTCGGAAGTGCGAGAGCTGGTATACGCTTTGACAAAGCCCTCGTTAAATAGCTTTAATGATATTATCTATACTTCCGATAAAATGCACTTTGTAGTGGAGATGGCTAAAAAAGTTGCTAAAACTAATACAACGGTATTAATTCGGGGAGAGTCGGGGACAGGGAAAGAGCTTTTTGCCCGGGCCCTTCACTTAGAAAGCCCAAGGCGTACAAAACCTTTTGTACCGTTAAACTGTGCAGCGGTACCGGAAAGTTTATTAGAATCGGAGCTTTTTGGTTATGTGGAAGGAGCCTTTACCGGGGCCAAAAAGGGCGGGAAACAGGGGTTGTTGGAGTTTGCCCATGAGGGAACATTATTTTTAGATGAAGTTGCTGAACTTCCTACTCACCTGCAGGCAAAATTGTTACGGGTTTTACAGGAAGGGAAAGTACGCCGGCTGGGCGGTCAGGAAGAAATACCTGTAGATATAAGAATTATTGCTGCTACTAACCGAAATTTAGAAGAGATGATTGGAGAAGGAAAATTTCGGGAAGACCTGTATTTTCGCTTAAATGTTTTTCCGTTGCAAATTCCTCCCTTAAGGGAGCGTCCGGAGGATATTGAAATTTTAGCCCGCCATTTTATAGAAATTTTTGCCCAAAGACGGGGGTTACCTACTTTTAAACTAACGGAAAACGCTATAAATAAACTTATGGCTTATCGGTGGCCCGGAAATGTTCGGGAATTGCAAAACGTAATTGAACGGGCTATAACCTTGGCAGAGAACGGAACAATTGAAGCCAAAGATATAATTTTAGACCATCCCCAAGATACCCGGCTTAGTGCTCAGACTTTGGAAGAAGCAGTAAACCAGGTGGAAAAAGAATTAATTGAAAAAGCTTTAAAACGTTTTCCATCAATTCGACAAGCAGCAAAAAGCCTAGGAGTAACTCATACTACTTTGCGTAATAAAATTAAAAAATTAAACCTTACCAATAAAGTAGTAGAGTAATTTTAAGTATTCTTCCAAGATGACAAAAGTTTGCCGAAGCCTTAAAAAGCCCCGGGCCTCTATTAATTCCTTTTCGGGATAAATTACAATTACTTTTACTCCCCGGTCGGTATACATTGTTTTTACTCTGCGGGTATGATAAGCAGAAGTTACCACCAAAATTCTATGCCAGCGGTTCTGGTAATAGATATTGGTGGTTAAAAGAACGTTTTCATAGGTGTTTTCGCTGCTGCTCTCTAACAAAAGAGCTTCAGCGGGAACACCTTTTTTTAGCGCATCTTTGGCCATGACGCTGGCGTCTTTTGGCTCTTTGGTAAAACTGCCTCCTGAAAGTAGAAGATAGCGTCCGTAATCGTTTTTCCAGAGGTTAATACCTAAATTTAACCTTTCCTTGGTACTCTCGCCTAAATCTCCCTTCTTTGTAAGACCCCCGCTTAAAACCACGATGGCATCGGCAGGCTTAGGGTTTTCTTTGATAGTTAAAGGTAAGGCAAGATAATAATTTAAAGGTAAAAACCAGGTCGCTATTAAAAAAACCAGGATTAATACAGAAAAGGTTACGATTAATCTTTTCCTTTTCATCTTATCACCCGGCAAAAAAGATTCGACCTTTAATGCAAAAAAACCTTTTTTATGCATAAATTTTTACAAATCAAAGCTTTGGGAGGGGTAGGGATGGGGGCAGTAGGCGTGGTTGGGAGCCCGAGGCGTCGGGGAAATACCGAATATTTAGTGAAATATTATTTAAAGCAGCTGGCAAAAGAATTGGCTACCGAATTAATACCTTTAGCAGACCGTAAGATTGTTGCCTGTCGTGGTTGCCGTAAATGCCAGTCCACCGGAGAATGCATTATTCAAGACGATTTTCAGGGAATTTATCCTTTAATCGCCAGAAGTAAAATTTTAGTGTTAGGAACTCCGGTTTATTATAGCAGCATGTCGCCTTTACTTTCTTCCTTTTTAAGCCGTCTTGGAATGGTATCTTCCAATAGGGGACGTGAACTTACTGGTAAGATTGGAGTTGGCCTAGTAATTGGAAGACGGGCTGGGCATAATATGGTGTTAGCCCAGCTTTTGCAATTTTACTTTTACCATGGTTTTGTCATTCCTGGCGGGCATTACTGGACAATAGGTTTTGGAGGGGGAGTTGGGGAAATAAAAAAAGACCGGGAGATTTTTGAAGTATTAAATGCGCATGCGGCTTTTACCCTAAAGATATTCAAAAAACTGGGGGGTGACTTATGAAGGAGTGGGGACTTGCTTTAGGCGGGGGGTTTTTACGGGGTGCTACCCATATTGGAGTACTAAAAGTC
>NZ_BDJK01000038.1 GCF_001950255.1 Carboxydothermus pertinax | reverse complement strand
TTTAGACCCTCTATGTCAATATGGGTACTTAAAAAATTTAGCTATTAATAGCGTTAAATAACATGAAATAGCATAAGTGTATAAAATTGGAAATGTTATCTAAATAACACTTTACCTTTATTTAATTGCTTTAAAAATTAGCATTTAAGCAGCTATACTGTGTTTTGCTTTAGCGGCAAGAAAGACTGATTCATCATAAGGGTTGTGATTAATCCACATGGCAAAGATTATTCTCACCCATATATTAGCTAAAGCCCGTACTGCTTCGTGATGGGATTTGCCCTGAGAACGCTTTTTATCGTAGTATTCACGAGCCCAACTCACCTGTTGAATGCTTTGAAAGGCAAATAAATGCAAAGCGTTACGGAAGGGTTTTACACAAGATCTTCGCCTTCTCGCAAAGCGGTATTTACCGCTTTGATACAGCACAGGTGAAGTGCCGGCCAACGCTTGTACTACAGAAGCATTTAAAAAGCGTTCTCTATCGTCTCCCCACTCCGCCAGCAGTCTTGGAGCCAGCCGCATTCCCGCTCCTGGCAAACTGGCAAATAACATGCTGTCGGAGTGGAGCTTAAAAAGGCGTTCAATCTCCTTGTCATACTCTTTAATTTGCTCGAGGAGCGGTTCGAGCTGGGAAAGAATAGCTAACATCAAACGGGCTTTAGTCCTTGTAATAACCGGGTTAGCCTTTAGCTGGGGAGAATGCAATTTTTGATAAATAGTTATAGCTGTTTGATTGGGTTTTGGGTGTTTATGAGATTTTAAGAAAGCTGCCAATTCCGATACAGATGCTTGTTGAGCAACTTCCAGAGTAGGATAGTATTTTAAAAAATTTATTGCAACCGGTAAAGTTGGTTTAGTAAAAAGCTCAAGAGCTACCGGATAATATTCTTTTAAACAAGCAATTAGGCGGTTTGTTAAGCGAGTAGCTTCTCGTATTAATGTGTCTTGGTCACGGGTTAAGGTTTTTAGTTCTTGAATTAGCTCCGAGTCTGGCTTGAGCTGGCGCAAACGGTGTATACCGCTTCTCCCCAGTTCTGCCAAGATCCGTGCATCAATGGGGTCGCTTTTGGCACCGGATGGCTTACGCCATCGCTCCACAATTTTGGGGTTTACTGGGAAAACCGCAAACCCAGCCTCTAACAAGAACTGAATTAAAAGTCCATGTTTAGTTTCAATGATACAAGCTATTGATTGAGGGTTTTGAGCAAGCTTAAGGAGTTTTTCTTTTAAGGTCTCTAAGCCTTCCCGATTATGAGGGACAGTAAAGTTGGCTTTTTCTACTCCTTGAGAATCAACAACAGATACTCGATGCTGGGTATCAGCCCAATCAATGCCTACGTAAAACAATTTTCTTACCCCCTACCTGTTACATTAAGGACCAATTTTACTGCAGCTCGGTAGTTAGCCTTATCTAACTAAGGTGCTCGAAGCACGACCCCTCTATCAAC
Source organism: Carboxydothermus pertinax (assembly GCF_001950255.1). Taxonomy (NCBI): domain Bacteria; kingdom Bacillati; phylum Bacillota; class Clostridia; order Thermoanaerobacterales; family Thermoanaerobacteraceae; genus Carboxydothermus; species Carboxydothermus pertinax. Next base: position 153 of record NZ_BDJK01000038.1, on the reverse strand, counting down.
TATGACCGGCTACAGTTTTTTCGGGAAAGACAACTCTAACTTAAGCAGTCGAACTGACTGGGACGGTTAAGCCTTTTCCCGAAAATTTTAGGTTTGCTAAATTTACGGCAAAATTATTTTCTACAAACTATATTAACAGATAAGGGACGGTTC
>NZ_BDJK01000037.1 GCF_001950255.1 Carboxydothermus pertinax | reverse complement strand
TAATTTCCAGTTTTCAAAGAACAATTTTTATAAAATCTAAACGGTTTTTATTACCGTTTAAAGATTATTTCTAAAATCATTATACGAGGGGGTAACATTTTGATGAGTGAAGTTATCTTTGAAAAGCTTTTAGAACCAATCCAGATTGGACCAATGAAGTTGAGAAACAGGATCGTTATGCCTTCGATGGTTACAAATTTTGCTGCCGCCGATGGGGCTGTTACTGAACGTTTTAAAGCCTATCATCAAACAAGAGCTAAAGGCGGAGTAGGTTTAATAATTGTTGAAGCAAGTTATGTTCATCCAACTGGAAAGGGATTTAAAAACCAATTAGGTATTTATAAGGATGAATTAGTACCTGGCTTGAGGAAATTGACTGAGGCAGTACACTTTTACGGAGCAAAAATTGCAGTGCAACTTTATCATGCCGGAAGACAGACAACTTCAAAAGTTACCGGAATGAATGTTGTTGCTCCTTCTCCTATTCCTTGTCCGGTTAAACAAGAAATGCCCGAGGAATTGTCTAAAGAGGAAATAAAAGAGTTGATTGAAGCATTTGGGCAAGCGGCAAGACGGGCTAAGGAGGCAGGATTTGATGCGGTTGAGATTCATGGGGCTCATGGTTATCTCCTTAATCAGTTCTTGTCGCCCTATAGTAACAAGCGAACCGATGAATATGGGGGGAACTTAGAAAACAGGCTGCGATTCCCCATTGAAGTAATTAAAAAGGTCAGAGAAGAAGTGGGGGAAGACTTTCCAATTATTTACCGCATGAGTGCAGAAGAATATGTTGCTGGAGGTATTACTCTTGAGGAGAGTAAGGTTATTGCTAAAAAGCTGGTGGAAGTGGGAATTGATGCTATTCACATTTCAGGAGGGGTTTATGAGTCATCGGCTATGATTATACAACCTGCAGCAATACCCCAAGGTTGTTTCATCGAAAATGCTGCGGCTATTAAGAAAGCGATTAACGGGGAGGTACCCGTAATTGTTGTTGGTCGGATTAAGGATCCGGTAATGGCTGAAGAAATCATTCGTGAAGGTAAAGCTGATTTAGTAGCTATGGGAAGGGCTCTGTTAAGTGATCCAGAATTGCCACGAAAAGTAGCTGAAGGTCGGATTCAAGAAATAAGAAAATGTATCGGTTGTAACCAGGGTTGTATTGACCGTTTATTTCAAGATATTGATATTACCTGCTTAGTAAATGCCTTAACCGGTCATGAAACCGAATTCGATTTAGAAACTACAGCAGAAAAAAAGAAGAAGGTGTTAGTAGTTGGCGGTGGTCCCGCTGGTTTAGAAGCAGCAAGGGTAGCAGCTTTACGGGGACATAAAGTTGTTCTTTATGAGCAAGAAGAGGAATTAGGTGGCCAAATGCGGATTGCTGCTATACCACCTCATAAAAATGAAATAAATGATTTGCTTAATTATTTAATAAATCAAGTAGAAAAACATGGTGTTGTAATTGAGAGAGGTAAAAAAGCAGAAATAGAGTTAATTAAAGAAATTAAGCCAGATGCGGTAATTGTAGCGACCGGTTCAGAACCAGTAATTCCCCAGATCCCAGGAGTTGAACGGGAAAATGTTGTTACTGCCCATGAAGTTTTAAATGGTTCAGCTAATGTTGGGCAAAAAGTGGTTGTTATTGGTGGCGGACTGGTAGGATGTGAAACAGCGGAATATCTTGCTGATCGAGGCAAACAGGTTATCGTTGTGGAAATGTTAGATGATATAGCGATGGATATTGGACTTTTAACTAAAGCCCTGTTACTTAAAAGGTTAGTTGAGAAGAAAATAAAAATATTAACAAAGAGCAAAGTCAAAGAAATTTTAGCAGATGGAGTTATTATTGAAAAGGAAAATGGAATGGAACAAATAACCGGTATTGATACGGTAGTAGTTGCTGTTGGATCGAAGCCAAAGAATGACTTACTGAAGCTTCTTGAAAGTGAAGGAATACCTGTTTATCCTATCGGAGACTGTGTCAAACCAAGGAAAATAATAGAAGCTATACATGAAGGTTTTCGGATTGCTTATAATTTGTAATTTAATCTCGCCATTTTACCCATAAAGATAAAAACCGCAACCAGATCGAAAGCCAGCTGTATGCCTGGATTGGGCCTGGAGCAGAAATCTTCTTGTAATGTCGGGAGACTACCAAGTTTCGGTTATGCAGGTTGCCCCAAGCTGGTCGTTGACCTTGAGACTATTCATGTTCTCGAATTCATTTCCCAAATGAACCCTCGGCTTGAGTATCAGGGAAATAAAGGGAGTATGGGATGGAATATTTCCTTAATCGTTAACTTCTATATTATGCCTCTAGGTACAGAGCCAGAGTAATGAACAAGGAATAGAGTTCACGGTTGTGTGGTTTCGGACAAACTGGTAGCCGAGTTGGAGAAAGAAGCTCAGGCTCCGGATAAAGGACGCTGGGCCCGACTGGACAGAGCGGCTAAGATGTATGCCTTCATGTGTTAGAGCCAAAAACTGTTAATTTTATAATTAAATGCAGTTTACCTTGTATTATGTGTTTGAAATAAATAGCGCAAACATTCCTGCTTTTAAGCAGGGTTTTTTCTTTTTAAAGGAATTTTGGAAAAGATGCCGAATAAGAAACAAAAAGGGCAAAAAGGGAAATAAAAGGCTTTCCAATGTCCATACCGTTACCTTAAATGGTATTAATGGGAAATAGTGAAGGTAGACATAAACCGCGGGATACCGAGGATGGAGGTAGTGAGCCTTCCCGATACGGCGGTCAAGAAAGCCCGGGAGCGGGTAAATTGGCGATAAAAAACTTGGGGATAAGAGGCAGTGATGAAAATGGATGTAGTTAGGTTTTACAGCAATATTATTAAAAGAAATATGGATAAACCTGAAAAAATAAATAAACTTATAAATTTTGGCCTTGCCACTGCTTATTACTATGTAAGCATTTTTAAAGATAAAAGGGGGCCCAATTCTTTACATTATCTAACTAAATACTGTATAAAAAGTATAAAAGATTCATTAGAAAATCCTCAAAATTCTGCCTGGGTAAACATTTTTTCACCCTGTGAGTTTTTAATTGCTCTGGATATAAAGCCCTTATTTATTGAAGCATATTCTTCTTTTATGTCAGGTTTTTTTATTGAAGATTATCTTATTGATACTGCCGAATCCAGGGGGATATCAAATACTTTATGTAGTTATCATAAAACTTTTATCGGTGCCAATGAGCTTAAAATTCTTAAAAAGCCAGAATTTATGCTAACCACTTCCAGCATTTGTGATGCAAACGTACCTACCTTCAGGTATCTTTCTAAAAAACAAAACGTTCCATTATATATTATCGATGTGCCTTATAAGTACTCTAAAGAAGCCGTAGCTTATGTAAAAAACCAGCTTCTAGAAATGGTGGAAAAACTTGAAGAAGTTTTTAAGAGAAAGCTTGATCTTGATAAATTAAGGGAAGTTGTAAAAATTGAAAATAAGACAAGAACCCTCATAAATAAGTATTTAAATTATTTAAAAGAAAAAACCCTTTTGATTCCAATGACTTTTGAAATGTATATGCTTTTTGCATCTCATATATTTATTGGGAGCAAAGAGATATTAAAGTTTTATGAAATGCTGCTCGACGATATAAAAAATGCTCCCCCAAGAAGTGGAAAAAGTATATTTTTTCTCCACCTTCTTCCTATATTTGAGAAAAACTTTCAAGATTATTTTAATTTTAGTAATGAATTTCATATTACTGGAAGTGATTTAAATTTTGATTATCTTGAGGAAATTGACGAAAAGGACCCTTTTCGCGGAATTGCTGCAAAACTTATTTTAAATACTTTCAATGGTGAAATGGAGAGAAAAGTTACCAGAATTAGAGAATTAATTGAAAAGATAAAACCAGATGGAATAATACAGTTTTGCCACCTTGGCTGTAAGCAGTCCATAGGTGGAACATTTATCATTAAAGAACTTGCGACAAAAATGGGTATCCCATTTCTTTATTTAGATGGCGACTGTGTAGATAAAAGAAATAACCAGATGGGGCAGAACAGGACGAGGCTGGAAGCTTTTCTTGAAATGCTTTAGTAATGCCCTTAGGGGGTGAAAACTTGGTAGGTTACGTTTGTAAATATACTCCGGTGGAAATTATCGAAGCTTTTGGAGAAAAACCGGTAAGGATTGAATCAGGATGTAAGTCTTATGAACGTGCCGAAGCCCTGCTTCATACAAATACGTGCAGTTTCGTGAAAGGAGTCTTGGAAAATATTATTGAAAATAATATTGAAGAAGTGATTTTAACCAGCTGTTGTGACAGTATAAAAAGACTTTATGATGTTTTAAAAGATAGAGTAAAATTTATCTATATTCTGGACCTCCCCAGAAAAAAAGATACTTTTGCGGTAGATGTTTTTTATAAAGAAATTATTAAATTTATAGATGCGTATAAAGCATTTAAGAAAAAAGGCTTTACCGTAGAAAATTTCTTGAAGATTTTAGAAGATAAATCATCCTTCAAAAAGACACAAAAATCATCTGAAAGTATTGCAATTTTAGGTGCAAGACTCAAAGATGATGTTGTAGAAAAAATTAAAAATTCCTGCTCAGTAAATATTATAAATTTTACATGTACAGGTGAAGACAGAATATTCAATATTGAATCAGAAGATAATTTATTAAAAGGCTATGCGGCATCGCTTCTTAATTTAACGCCCTGCATGAGAATGGCGGAAGATCGGAGTAAGTTCTTCTATAAAGACTTCAAGGGTATAATTTACAACACTATAAAGTTCTGTGATTATTATTCTTATGAGTATGCTGAAATGAAAAGTCAGTTAAATATCCCTTTTTTAAAAATCGAAACTGACTATACTGATTCTAACAGTGGACAGATTTTAACAAGGATAGATGCTTTTTTTGAAGCAACTGACATTAAAAAAATGGAACAAAAAAAAGCTAAAAAAGGATATTTTGCAGGAATTGACAGTGGTTCTACTTCTACGAATGTCGTGATTATTGATGAAAATAAAAACATAATATCATATTCTATTATACCAACGGGGCCTAAGGCGTTAGAGAGTGCCTTTAAAGCTTTTGAAATAGCATTAAACAATGCAGGAATTAAGGAAAAGGATATAACATCGATAGTAGCTACAGGATATGGAAGAGTAAGCATTCCCTTTGCAGAAAAAATGGTCACCGAAATTACCTGTCACGGTAAAGGGGCATTTTTTATAGACAATAGGGTAAGGACCGTTATCGATATAGGGGGACAGGATAGCAAAGTAATAAGGCTTGATGAGAGCGGCAATGTTATTGATTTTGTAATGAATGATAAATGCTCCGCCGGGACAGGCCGGTTTTTAGAAGTGATGTCGAGGACTTTAGGTATTTCAATACATGAAATGGCCAAAGTACATGCGGAAGTAAAAGAAAATATCACAATTACCAGTATGTGTACAGTATTTGCGGAATCGGAAGTAATATCTCTTATTGCTCAAAATAAGGATCAAAAGGATATAATCCATGCTCTTAACAAATCTGTGGCTTCAAAAGCAGTTTCCCTGGTTGACCGAATAGGAAGAAAAGGCAAATATATGATGACTGGTGGCGTTGCCAAAAATCAAGGGGTAGTTACGGCAATCGAAAGCAAGCTTGGGGAAAAACTTGTAATCCCCGCTGAACCTCAGATTATTGGTGCGCTTGGAGCAGCACTAATTGCCTTTGAAGGTACAAACGGATAACCTAAATAATTTTTGTATACACACATTTTATCCGTAAAGAAGGGCATAGAGAAAATGTAAGATTCCAGCGACCTTTTAATCTTTTCGACGCCTTCACTGAGACTTTAAAGACCTGGGAGGAGAGAGCAAGATGGGTTTCAAGGACAAAGTAGTGGTGGTTACAGGTTCCGGCCGGGGTATAGGACGAAGCATTGCCAAGATGTATGCCGAACATGGGGCGAAAGTGGTCATTGCCGACCGTAATTTTCAGGAAGCGCTGGAAACAGAGAGGCTTATCAGCGAGGAAGGCGGTGAGGCCATGGCGGTCCTGGCCGATGTCAGTAAGCCCGAGGACGTTATTACCCTGATGGAAAAGATTGAAAAGAGATACGGCAGATTGGATATTCTCATAAACAATGCGGGGTTCGGGTGCTGGAAGTCACCCTATGACCTAACTGTGGAAGAATGGGACAGCGTTATCAATACTAACCTGCGTGGCACCTTTCTGTGTGCCCGGGAAGCGGCGAAGATTATGAGAAAAGGCGGTGGAGGCGCCATAGTAAACATAGCCTCCACCAGAGCCATCATGTCCGAGCCCAATTCCGAAAGCTATGCAGCTTCAAAAGGCGGTATCCTTGCTCTCACTCATGCGCTGGCGATTTCTTTTGGCCCTGACCGCATAAGGGTTAACGCCATAAGTCCCGGATGGATTGAGACCGGGGAATATGAAAAACTCCGGGAAATTGACCACCTTCAGCACCCTGCCGGGCGGGTGGGAAAACCCGAAGATATAGCCCGGGCCTGTCTTTTTCTTACAGCCGAGGAGAATGGCTTCATTACAGGAGCAAATCTGGTGATCGATGGTGGTATGACCCGGAAGATGATTTATGAACCATAGAAAATATTTGCTTTTTTGAGCAGGTTTTTTCTTTTTAAAGGAATTTGGAAAATACGTCGAAGCTATTTTTAAGATTGGAAAAATGAAAGGGAAAAGGTTCTTGCCGGTATAAAAGTCTAAATGGAGTACAGTTATAAATAAAGATGAGTCCAAAGAACCAAATCAAAAGTATAATATTAGGTGCCATTGGGTTTAATGTGACCCTAAAGGAAATGATTCAGGTAATAGCCGCAACACAGTTACCTCCCATCTACGGCAAACCATGCTAGGTGTTCAGGTAAGTAGCTTATGTCAAATGTTCCTTTTCCCATTACAATTTTGCACAGGATATGGGCAAGCGGAAACACATAAACCACAACGTTTCCCGGAATTTACAACAAAAATATAATGAGCACATTTTTCCTTGTTAATTGTCCATCCGGTTTCCGGAGAATAATTTTTTTCCCAGTTTTCTAATGCACCAGTAGGACATATCTTTACACATCTCAAGCACTTTTTACAAAAATCACCAGTTAGAGGTTCATTATATGCTAATTCGGCAGTGGTAATTACACTTGCCAGACGTATCCGTGGTCCATAAGCAGGAGTAATTAAAAGGTTATTGATACCAAATTTCCCTAAACCGCAAAGAACGGCTGAATGTTTATGGGAAAAATCGCCTTTAAGACGTGAATAATCCCCAATAGCAGCTTCTGGGCCAAAGGGAATACTCTCAAATCCTCGTATTTCTAAAAAACGCGCAATTTTGTGTGCCGCTTCAAGTAAGATACGGTTTGCAACTTCAAATTCTATCATATATTGATTCCTGGTTTGAGGAAGGTTATTGATTGGCCCGTTATTAAGGTGGTAAGCAAAGGTTATTACACTACGAGCATTGTGTAAAAAATCCTTTGGACGGTGCCCTTCTGGTGCGTTTTCATAACGTATTGCCGGTGCAATACCAATTGCCGATAATTGCAATGTCTGACTAAATTTAAGTAACTCCTCAGTCAACAAAAGTATCACTTCCCCTTTTTAACGTTTAAATAACAGCACCGGCATAAATGCCGGTGCCTCCTTTTATAGCATGTATTTTACAGTAATTCCTCCGCTTTTTCAGCTTTAAATAAAACCTGTTGCTCCTCTATAGTGGCAGTTCCGATAAGTCTGTAACCTTTGGGTCCACCCTTACGAGTAGCAATTACTACTTGCATTTTCCCATTATCCTGAATATTCTGTTGCGTTGTTTTCATTTTATAGATGCCGAAAACAAGAGTATCATCTTCCCGGATTTCCTTTACTTGTCCTACCACAATCAGGTGCGGTTCTCCCTGGCGGGATACAGTAACGATAGGTATTATAGGGGCTTTGGGTATTAACATTTGAATTTCTTTTGTGATAACCATTTAAATTCACCTCCTTTTTGCGTTGTTTTAAATTAATATAAAGCAGTTGACAGGTGGAGGTTGTAAAATTTTTTACTTCATTTTAATTTTTTTTGAAATTTTTCATTGAAAGTAACCGTTTGCCTATCAGTATCGAAAGATTAAATAAGCTTTGCCGATAAGATGAATATTAACCATCTGTTGTTCAGTCAAAAAAATTAATCAAAAAAGTTAAATATTTTACAATTTAAGTTTTAAGTTTATTTATAATTGGAATCAGGTATAAAGTTATTTTAAAAAGGAGGAACAAAAATGGCGAGAGTTAAAATGATTGAAGTAACTGAGGCTTCTGGAAAAGTAAGAGAAGTATTCGAAGATATCAAAAAACATTTTGGCATGGTTCCTAATTTGTTTAAAACTTATGCATTGAAGCCCGAGATACTTGAGGCTAATTGGAACAAAGTCAAAGCAGTAATGATGCAAGGGGAGCTAAATAGAGAATTAAAAGAAATGGTAGCGGTAGTAGTTTCCCGCGCAAACGGTTGTAATTACTGCGTTAGAGCTCATAGTGCTGCCTTGAAAATGCTTGGAATCCCCAAAGAGACAATAATACAAATAATTGAAAATATCGATGACGCAAATATTCCTGCTGAATTAAAAAAAGTTTTGACTTTTGCAGTTAAAGCAACTAGAGAACCTAATAATATCTCTGAAGCCGAACTAAATGAAATCAAGGCTCTTGGATACAGTGATGCCCAGATTGTGGAATTACTTTCCGTTGTTGACCTGTATACTTCTTTCAATAAATTTTTAGATACCTTGCAAGTAGAGATTGACTTTCCTAGAATATAAAATACATTGTTACCGAAAAAATAGAAAAATAAGTAGGGAGGCTGAGATGACCCTCCGCCTCCCCAATAACTTCCAACCATACTGTTAAAAATGTAATTCTTTCTTCCAGCGTTCAATTAATCTTTTTGCAAAGAAAAATGCTTTTCAATAACTAAAAATCGTTTTTTGAAAAGTGCTTTTCAATACATGAGTCATTTTTTAAAATATACCACTTTCCCGAACGAGCTAAGATGCCTATATTCCGTAATTCTTTCAGAGCCTGTGCAACCATTACCCGCGATGCTCCAATCATATTAGCCAATTCCTGTTGAGTTATTTCTAACTCTATTACTGTTCCACTTTGAATTTTTCTGCCATATTCTTCAGCAAATTTATTTAATAATCGCAGCAATTTTTCTTTTACAGATATACCTATAACTCCGCTTACGTGTTGTGTAGTCTAATATAATTTTTGCCCAAGATATCTTATAATTTTTATGGCAAAATCAGGATTTTTTTTAAGTAAATCTTCAAACTGCTGGCGACTAAAACAACAGACCATTGCATCTTCCATAGCGACCGCACTAAAAATGTGTTCCTGGTCCAAATTTTGAAACAATGCAGTCTCGCCAAGTACTTCTCCAGGTCCAATAACGTCAAAGATTATTTCCCGCCCTTCGTCTGTAACCTGTACAAGTTTAAACTTACCTGCTTTAATTAAATATACAGTATTAACAGGGTCTCCTTGACAAAATAAAAAACTTTCCTTACTTACTCGCTTTTTTGAGGTGCTTAAACAAACATTAACGAACTCCGATAAGTCTAATCCTTGAAAAATTGGTAATTCTTTTAGACAGAGTAAACAACGTTTCATTTCTTTCACCTTTCTTCAATTTATAAAACAACATTTTACTCTCGTCAAGGTTTGAGCTCAAATAGCAGCAGCTGATATTTACTGTAGTTTGATTCGATTGAGTTTACTTAAATTGTAACTAAAAGAAGCAAATCCTAATGTAAAATTTTTTACACGTTTGCGCAAAAGTGCAAGCTTATAATATTACCATATAGAAATGTGTGGGAGGATTGGTAAAGATGTCAAAATGTCTTATTTGTTGCGGTATTTTACAAAAGGAGCTTGAACAAATCTTTAAAGAGATTGGGAACAGGAACAATGTGCCTGAACGTATATATCTTGAGCCTGCATTACATGTGGATTTTGATAAGCTAAAAACTGAATTAGAAAGTACTCTTGCAAATCAGCAAAAAAAGAGTGAAAAATTATTTCTTGTTTACGGATTACAATGTCATCCGGAGATGAAAGTGTTAGCTCAGAATTATAAAGCAACAGTAATACCGGCACAAAATTGCATAGATATGTTGTTGGGAGATAAAATAAATTTTGTAAATCAAGAAGCTAAAACTTTTTTTCTTACCCCGGGATGGCTTGAAAATTGGAAAAGTATTTTTATAAATGGGCTTGGCTGGGATAGTATTACCGCCCGTCAAAATTTTGGTTTTTATGAGCGAATCCTGCTCTTGGATACTGGAATAAAAACTTTCAAAGAAGAGGAAATTTTAGAATTTTTTGATTACACACAAATACCGATAGAAACTCATGAGATAAGTTTACATAATCTGCGTCAATTAGTTTTGGACACCCTGAAATAATATTACTCTGGAAAACTTTCATACACGTCCAAAGCATAGCCGTTTTGCAGTAATTACATCTACAGGGAGCTGAGGGGTTTTTAATTTTGAAAAGGCGGATACTTTACATCCCAATATGGGCAATCATATTTATTTCAAACTAAAGTACATCACATAATTATTCATTTATTACAAATGAAATGTGGATAAGTTCTGGAGCGAAAGTAACTTTTACCCATTCGTAAAAAATAAACATCAGTTTTTAAAAAGACCTACGGTAATATGTCAAGACCATGAGGTCAAAAATTTTCGAAGTTAAGACTTAAAAAAGGCAATAGAAAACCGTCCTGAATCCA